>NZ_BAAGVC010000004.1:0-211067 GCF_054781075.1 Cyclobacterium sediminis
TTTCCAGCGGGTTTGCACAATACCCTCTTGGTTGGGCATCCACCATGTTTCCGGATTGCTATATAGAGACATGTCAACCTGTGGTCCAACAGTTAAAATGGCTCTGGTAGGTGTAAGAAAACCATCATTGACATTTGGTCTATTGCCAGAACTTGACTCATTTAAAGAGGTCATTACGGTCACCTCCAAATTATCAGTCAGGTTCATCGTACCATTGATACTGATGTTGTTCTTTTTCAAATCTACATTTGGCATAATACCTTTATTAAGGTAGTTACCCAAAGAAACACGGAAATTGGCCTTCTCGTAGTTTCCGCTAACACCCACATTGTTTACCTGTGTCCAGCCGTTTTGATAAAAATCCTGCTGACGGTTTATATTGTTTTGATGAGAAACCAATTCAGCCGGGCTATCCTGATTTCTTTGTTGGGCAATAAAACCATTGTCTAGCTTAGGCCCCCAAAATTCATAAGCATCATTTTCAAATACAAATGCACCTTCTTGACCTGAAGCATATTCATTTTGAACAGGAAGATAGGCATATGGAGTATCCATAATAAAGGAAGAATTAAAATCTACTCCTAGACCTTTTTTCTCGCCACCACCTGATTTGGTGGTAATCAATACTACGCCATTGGCTGCACGGGATCCGTAAAGAGCCGCAGCACTCGGTCCTTTTAATACGGACATTGATTCTATATCTTCCGGGTTAATGTCTGAAATAGCATTGCCAAGGTCAGCCTGGTTAAATAAGTTGTCCGTGGTATTGTAAACGGGCACACCATCAATGACGAATAAAGGTTGATTGTCTGAGTTTAAAGAGGATGCACCTCTAATCACCATATTCATAGAAGAACCTTTAACCCCGTAAGTTTGAGAAATCTGTACACCGGCAATTTTTCCTTGCATGGAGCTAAGAACACTAGCCTGTGGCGTTTTATTCAATTCCTCCCCATCCACTGTTCCAACGGAATACCCCAAGGATTCTTTTTCACGAGAAATACCCAAGGCTGTGATGACTACTTCATTTAGGCCAACAGCCTCCTCGGTAAGCGTTACATTGATAATGGACTGTGTACCTATTGTCACCTCTTGTGTTTGGTAGCCAATGTATGAAAACAGCAACGTCTCAGCACCGGCCGGAGGTTCAATGGCATAATCACCATCGAGCTTGGTTACGGTACCGTTAGTAGTCCCTTTGGCTAGAACGGCAACGCCAATAAGCGGAAATCCCTCCGAATCTGTTACGATGCCAGTGATAGTCTTGCTCTGAGATTGTTGAGCAAATACGTTATTACTGTTAAACAATGCAGTTTGAAGCATTAACATAATCAAGCACAACCGCAATACCTGATTCGTTTTATTAGGAAGACCGGTTAAATCTTCACAAAATAGATGTTTTTTCATTTTTTTGATTTTCTTAAATAAAAATATTTTGACTCTTTGTGCCCTTCATTGAAGTGCTAGCTATAGTTATTTTAATTTGTTTGGTTTTATGTCATAGGCCTACTATTGTTTTTTTTAAGGTTTATTTATTAATAATATATCGGGTTTTAAGGTCGAAAGCGGGTGAAAACTTTTGACCACTTGCTTAAATTTTCGGCAAGATTGTAATTACAAAACCAAATGCAAGAGCTGATTTTAGAATTTCTACAATCATCATTATTTGATAATATTTGAATAATTTTTTGTTTAAATAAGGAAGGTAATTCCTGAAAATTAGCTTGATTTATTAATAAAATAATAGCATCCTTTATTGGGAGGAGTTTATATTTGTTTTTACTTAAATAAGTCCTTAAACCAATTCTTGGTCAGGAATAGATTCTAAAAATCCAATACTTCAAAATGGACTAATCCTGAAAAATGCTAGGATATACAATATTAAAACTAGGAATATTGTTAAAATTTTATTTTTAATGTTTTTGAAAATTTCAGAAAGATACTGTCAAGAAATCTTTTCAATGTTTTGACAAAGAATTTAAAGGATGAGGTTCAGCTTTCTGTTTTTTAATAATTGGAATAATTTTCAATCCATATTCTCAATAAAAGGAAGAATTTTTATTGTTTAAACGTGATTTTAAGCCAATTACAGAAGATGATATATTTAAAGATATGCAATATTATCACTGGAGTGACTCTATTATTAAAAGAGTATGTGACCTTTACCTCCTATTTTACTCCAAGTGCCAAGTTAATATTTCTGCCTGGCGACATTTTCTAAAATTGCCCATGTCACCTTGCAAAGCCCTAACGGACCTTGGAAATACAAAGAAACTGTTTTTAAGGGTAGGGTAAAGGTTACTGGGATGCCATTTCAGCACACAAACCTAAATTCAAGTTTTTTGAGGGCAAGTATTACCTTTACTATATGGAATATACGAATGAAGATCTAATGGCTACGAATGGTAAATCTTTGGGTCAAAGCATATGGCGTAAAAGGCTAAGGGAAAACCAAAAGACCGGTGTGGCATTTTCTACTTCACTAGATGGCCCATGGGAAAGGCTGGATTCCCCCTCATCCAGCTTTTAGGTCCCATTACCACGATAACAATAAACCCAGCCATAGTTAAGGGAGAAGGTGATCCTTATCCCTTAGTTGTAAAAGGTGATAAACCAAACGATGATGATTTTGTGAGAAACCAAGCAATTGCTATTTCAAACTCACCCCTAGGCCCCTTTAAAATGCAACCGAATCTCGTGATAAATCAAGAGTAAAGAGGATAAGTCTCTATGGTACGATTCGGTGAATCAAAAATTTTATGGCTTTTTCCATGCACATGAATTCATAAGTTTGGTATATTCATCTGACGGAATTAATTGGAAAAAACCTTCAAATTTTAAGGTACTAAAAAAAGAAATCCCCATAGCTATTGGTGATTTTATTCAACCTGACAGCCTGGCAAGTCCTTTTATTTTTTTTGAAAACAATCTGCCAAAAACCTTGTGCTTGGCAGTAAAAAAAGAGGGCCAATCTATTACAGTATTTTTACCTATTGTTTATATTAAAATCTTTTTGCAAAATAATCAAAGGTAATGGATTTGCCTGCCCATTTTATTTATTGAATGGATAATTATTAATACCCAGAACCATATAATGACCTGGCGGCTTCTTCATATTTATCTCCGGATTTCCAAAGTGGCTTTTTCGGATCATTGGCAATTTTCACAGCAGAAAGAATATAAGCTTTCCAGTATTTGAAGGCGTAATCCAAATCAAAATTGTCTACTTGATCAGAAACTTGATGGTAATATTTTCCAATTTCAGCGTCGAATGCAGTAAATCCTAAACTAAAAGTAGGGGCAGGAATGCCTTTCTTGGCAAAGCTTACATTGTCAGAACGGTCATATAACCCCTGCTCCGGTGAGGGGTCGGCAATTGCTTTCAGACCGAAATCTTTTGCTGCAGCTGAAATATGATGATCTACTGAAGATCTACCCAAACCAATGATGGTAACCAAGCTGGTGTCGTTATAGCCCCCATTGTCTATATTCAGGTTGAAAACTATATTCTTTAAAGGTAAAGGCGGATTCTCAGCAAAATACGAAGAGCCTAGCAATCCTTTTTCTTCAGCCGTCCATGCACACAAAAGAATCGATCTTTTAGGAGGATTTTCTCCAAAATAATTGGCTGCTTGGATCAAAGCTGCTGTTCCTACTGCATTGTCCCTTGCCCCGTTATAAATGGAATCGCCTTCAGCATTGGGTTTGGTAACCCCCAGATGATCGTAGTGGGCTGAAAGCATCACATATTCATTTTTTAATTGTGGGTCGGTTCCTTCGATAACAGCAATCACATTTCTTCCCTGAATTTTTTTATTCCGCTTACCTTCTATTTTAATTGACATTTCATTTTTGCCGGCAGCAATGGATTTAATAATTTCTCCCTTCAGATCTTTCATCCAAAGGTAGGGTAAATTATCATTGTTTTCCGGGTCTATATCTAGGGTCAATTGGGATTTATTAAGGTAATTGACCAACATCCTCCAAGGAGTGGTAGGAACATTGTACATTTCTATTAAACCAACGGCACCTTTAGACTTGGCTATGGCTAGTTTCTCTCTCCCGGCTTTAAAAAGAGCTGTAGGTGTGAGCCTATTTGGTGCACCTACCCTAACCACTACCCATTTTCCTTTGACCTCTTTATTGGCATAATCTTCTTCAAAACCATAGCCTGCAACCACCATCTCATATTCTCCGGAAAGGTCCTTTCCCCCCAAGACCAGCAGGTTTTCTCCATGTTTAAACCTGGAACCTTTCCATTTTAAATCCCCAACAGTAGGAGGTGAGGAAGAAACAAAAGGTATATATTGGTAATAGGCATTCAATGTAGTGAGTGGATTGGCCCCGTATTTTTCAAATTGATTGGCAATATAATAGGCTGCAATATCAATTTCAGGACGCTCAGGGTCTCTACCTTTTAATTCATCTGAGGCAAGAAATTTGAAATGAGACAGGGCCTCAGCTTTTTCAATAACCTTATCAATTTGTGTTTTTTGTGCCATCCCTTGAAAACAGACTAAGGCGAACAAGGATGAAAGAAGTATGGACAGTAAATGCTTAAACTTTGTCATAGGTGTTTTTTTAGGCTTGAATACAATTATACTAATTGATTACTTATTTCCTTCTCCGGCCAATTAAAATCTGCCATAATTCTACGAAAATGTATGGGTAGATCGGCATTTATGGTAATTGTTTCATTAGAAAATGGTTGGCAAAAAGACAATTCCCAAGCATGCAAAAGCATATTTTCGAGTTGAAATTGACTGGTAAAGAACTTATTTTGCCTATTGTCTCCATGGGTGGTGTCCCCAATAATATAATGCCTCAAATGTGCAAAATGTCTTCGGATTTGATGCATTCTTCCGGTATGGGGATAAACTTTTGCCAAAGTATACCTGCTACTTGGGTATCTCCCGGTGGAAGCAAAAGGAACTTCACACTGATTTAAAGCCCAATATTCCGTTTTAGCTTCCTGAAGTACAAATTCCAAATCTTTGGCCAAAGGATGATCAATTATACCATGAGCTTCAGGTAAATAACCTCTTACCACGGCCAGGTAATACTTTTTTATACTATTGTCAATGAATTGAGATTGAATGGCAGAGGCAGCTTGGGCACTCTTACCAAAGAGTAAAACACCTGTAGTTGGCCGGTCAATTCGATGCAAAGGGTAAACCTTGTAGCCGACTTGATTTTCTAAGATTTGTACGGCAAATAAAGCCTCCGGATCTTTTTCTAATGGGGTTTTATGCACCAAAACACCGGCAGGTTTATTGATAGCGATGAATTGACTGTCCTCATATACAATTGGGAGTTTTTCCATCTTAATAAATTACGCCGGACCCAATGGTTTCCTCCCCTTCGTACCAAGCAACAAATTGCCCGGATGCAATTCCTCTTTGTGGATGTTCAAACAATACATACAAGCCATTTTCTTTCATAAGTAGGGTAGCCTTAGACAGGGGTTGTCTGTATCGGATCCTGGCAGAATAGGAAGCTGTTTCTCCCACTTTCAATGTTTTATCAGGCCTGATCCAATGTATGTCTTCCTTTTTGACAAAAAGCCCATTGCGTAAAAGACCGGGATGGTCTTCTCCCAAACCTGTATAAATAATATTTTCCTTCGTGTCTGTAGCAATCACAAATAACGGTTTACCTGTACCCCCCACATTGAGCCCTTTTCTTTGTCCAATGGTAAAATAGTGCGCTCCATTGTGCTCGGCTACTTTCTCTCCCATGCTAGCCTTATACTGTAAAGGATAGCAAGTTTCATTCAATTGCTTACTATCCAGATCTTCTAAGGCTATCCCTGCTGGAATCCCTTTATTGGCATAAACCGGTGATTCGGCCGGTACAGTGAGAATATCACCCTTTTTTGGTTTGAGTTGCTGCTGCAAAAAGTCTGGCAACTTCACTTTTCCTATAAAGCACAAACCTTGACTATCTTTTTTCTCAGCCGTTATCAATTCTTGTTCTTTGGCGATCGCCCTAACTTCTGCTTTCTGCAGATGTCCAATGGGAAACAGCGCCTTGCTCAATTGTTCTTGATCCAATTGACAAAGAAAATAACTTTGATCCTTATTATTATCTGCCCCGGCTATCAGCCTGTACATGGCTTGGCCGTCAACATTTGTTTCTTCTTTTTGACAATAATGGCCTGTAGCTACGAAATCAGCCTTTAGCTTCATGGCTGCCTTCAAAAATATGTCAAACTTAATCTCTCTGTTGCAGAGGATATCAGGGTTTGGTGTTCGTCCTGCCTGGTATTCCGAGAACATATAAGCCACAATCCTGGATTTATAGTCTTCACTTAGGTCTATCGCTTGAAAAGGGATGCCCAACTTTTGAGCCACTAACATGGCATCAGTACTGTCTTCTACCCAGGGACATTCATTAGAAATGGTGACAGATTCATCATGCCAATTCTTCATAAACATACCTATCACCTCATAGCCTTGCTCTTTTAACAAATAGGCGGTTACCGAACTATCAACGCCTCCTGAAAGGCCTACTACTACTCTTTTTTTACGCTGAGTCATAATTTGTATTATCCTTGAACCCAAATTCTATTGATAACAAACTAAATAAATGATAAGGTTCAAATCGTAAAATTACTATTTAAAATGGTTTGAACCGGTTGAATTTCATAATTTCGTTTATGATTGTAATTGTTTACGGGGTAACAGGCTGTGGAAAAAGTACCATTGGAGAATTATTGGCAAATAAAATGGGAATTCCTTTTCTAGATGCAGATGATTTTCACCCCAAATCCAATAAAACCAAAATGAATGCCGGCATACCTTTGGAGGACGAAGACCGAATCCCCTGGTTACAGAATGTGGCTGGAAAATTGGAGGATGCTGCAAAAGAAAAAGGAGCTGTATTGGCCTGTTCGGCATTGAATGAAAGATACAGAAATATTTTAAAAGTAACATCAAATATAAAATGGGTGCTACTGGATGGCAACAAATCCCTCGTTGAAAGAAGATTAGGAGAAAGGGTAGGGCATTTTATGAATCCCGCATTACTTGCTTCTCAAATGGAGGCATTGGAAGTACCTGACTATGGTTTAAAGGTGGCCATCGATGGTTCGCCGGAATTAATTGTTCAAGACATCATCAAAAATTTTAAAAATATGGAAAGTAAGTCCAACTTTGGAGTGATTGGGATGGGAGTGATGGGCAAAAGCCTAGCATTAAATTTGGCGGATAATGGGGTGAATTTATCCATATACAACAGATTTGTTTCAGGAAAAGAAGAAGGTATAGCTGCAAAAGTTTTGGAGGAAAATCCGGGATATAATAATATTCAGCCTTTTGAAGAAATTTCGGCATTCGTTGCTTCCCTTTCCTCGCCAAAATCCATATTGCTGATGATTCCTGCAGGAAAAGCAGTGGATCTCCAAATCCAGGAACTGCTTCCCTTATTGGATGCCGGGGACATTATCATTGACGGTGGAAATTCATTTTATAAAGACACCATTCAAAGGTCCGCCTTACTCAAAGAGAAAGGGATTTTATTTGTTGGAACAGGAGTTTCCGGTGGTGAAGAAGGTGCAAGAAGAGGGCCTTCAATCATGCCGGGAGGTGATAAGGAAGGTTTTTCTAAGATAGAAGGCTATCTAAAAATGATTGCAGCCAAGGATTTTCAAGGCAACCCTTGCGTTACCTATGTGGGCCCCGAAGGTGCAGGTCATTTTGTCAAGATGGTACACAATAGCATTGAGTATGGAGAAATGCAGGCCATTGCTGAGGTATATTTTTTAATGCGAAATTACTTGAAATTAGATCCGATCAAAATTGCTTCCATTTTTGAAAAATGGATGGACAGTGACTTGAGCAGTTATTTATTAGAAATCACCGTTGATATATTGAGGAAATATGAGGATGGTGAACCTTTAATAGATAAAATACTAGATCAGGCTGCTCAAAAAGGAACCGGAGGATGGTCATTAAACACTGCTTTGGAATATGGAGTACCTTATGGGGTTTTAGGAGAAGCTGTGATGGCCAGAAATCTTTCGGCAAGAAAAGGGCTGAGGATGATTTCATCCGGCCTTTATGATCTTGAAAGATTTACAGGAATAGAAGATGTGGACAACTTCTTAGACAAATTGCAGAAAGCATACCAAGCCACAAGAATCATCAACCATGAAGTTGGTTTCTCCTTGATGCTAGAAGTTTCCGAGAAAAATCATTGGGCTTTAAATTTTTCCGAAATAGCTAGGATTTGGACAAGTGGCTGTATTATCCGTTCAAAGTTAATGGAAGAATTGGTTGATATATTTAAGGAAAGTAATCATATCTTACTTAATTATGAAGCCATTACGGCCCTGAAGAGTTACCAAGGCGATTTATCCTATGTAGTAGGTCAAGCCTTACAAAATGGATTTGCCGTCCCTGTATTATCCAATGCCATCAACTATTTGCTGGGTGTAACCACGGCAAACTCTCCGGCCAATTTAATTCAAGCACAAAGAGATTATTTCGGGGCACATACCTACCGAAGAAATGACAAAGACGCAGACCAGGCTTTCCATACCAATTGGAAGGAGTAATAGAACAGGTTTAATTAATTAAACAAGAGAAAAAAAGCGATCAAGGACAGGAGGATGCTAATTAGACATAAGGTTTTGTTTTTAAGGACAATTGAAACGAAGCAAAACGCTGTAATGGTCAAATAAGAAAAACCATATGAGCTTGTGGATGCAAGGAATTGCTTGGGTCCACCAAGTTCTTGGAAAGAATAAAATGGAAATAAATAGTTTTCTGTAAACACATTTGTCCACTCATTCCAATAAAAAATACTAACAACGATAAATATATTGCCAAAAAACAAAAGCAGAGGAATTAGATAATGTTCTGTCATTTTATCTGTCTTGGTATTCATATTTCAAGGATTTTTAAATGTACTTTACTTGGCTTTGGGTAATAGTTTCTTAACAATTATTGCAATTAGATAACCATAGAAAGCCATGGCTACCAGTAAAGAAGGAACACCTAAACCCAGCTTCATACTCAAGATTCCAATAATCACAATAGTGCTCATAATTCCAATGGTCCATTGGCTAAGTTGAGATTTTAAAGAGATGGTTTTTCCAAGCCTTGATTTTAATTTTCTGGTACGCTCTAAATAAATGATAAAGCCACTCAAAGAAAGATAGCCTGAGCTCAAGGCCAACAGAAAATATAGTATTTTCAATGAGATTCCGGCAAAATCTCCAAAATGAAAAGACTCCTGAACATAGTATAATTTAGCTCCAAAATTTTGATCACTGATATTGTACTTAAACAGCAATTCCTGTTTTTGTTTATCAAATACAAGTTTGTTAGAACGCCTTTCATAGGCTTGTCCAGGTACATTTCCCAAGACCTGAACAATGCCCTCCCCATTGGTAGTAGGCCGTATAAACCAGGGAATCATATTGGGAAATTCTATCTGAGACTTTTGATAAATGGCATCGAAATCCAGACTATAATTCATGTCTTCTTTTTCGGTAAAAACCTTTTCTTTTCGGCTGAAATTATTGGGCTGTGGGATATCTAGTCCATACATTATATAAGATTGAAGTCCCAACCATGCTCCTGTAATTCCTATCATCATATTGAAAGCAAGAGCACTTATACCGATAAACTTATGTAAATCAGCTTGGGTAATTCTTAGTTTATTAGAGCGAATTTCCCCAAAAGGCTGCTTTTTCATAAACTTACCATAAATAAGTAATCCGGTAATGGTGGATAAAAAAAGAGCGATTCCTGCTAAACCTACGATTTGTCTTCCATAATACGCTTCATAAAACCGGACATGAATGTTCCTTAAAAAATAACTAAAAGATTTAAAATAATTCCTTTCGCCTAGGACCTCACCCGTATGGGGGTTAATGAAAACTTCCCAAATCATGGGATTCAACCGGCTCTTTTCTTTCGGCATAAGGCGAATTATCCAGGTATCTAAGTAGGCCTTTGGCATTTCAACCTCAAAAAGATATTTGTCCGGATGCATGGGTAGCACTTTGGCGACAGCCTCTGTTAATGAAGCTTTTTCAGCACTAGGTTCAACCTGCCTAAGATTGGGGTTAAGCAATTGATCAATTTCCGGTCTAAACAAGGCAGCAGCACCTGTTATACTCAGAAATAGTATGACAATACCGGTATACAGGCCCAGCCAATTGTGAATTTTCCAGAGAAGGTTTTTATTCATACTAAAGTAAAACCACCTTTCTTAAATGGTTAAAGAAAGGTAGTTTGATTATTTAAAATATATAGGAGATGGTTGTCATTGCATTTCTCGGTGCACCCGGGAATGCACGCAGATAATCGTATCCGCCTACCCAGTGTGTCTTATCAAACAGATTGTTGACATTCATTTGGATTTGAAATCGATTCATTTTATAGTAAACGGCAGCATCGAATAATTCATAACTTGGGAATATAGGTGGGTTATCGGATGATCCTAAAGATCCGTATCTTTCAGAAACGAAATTGGCACCAAAACCAAAACCTAAGCCTGTAAGATTCCCTTCTTTAATCAAGTATTTAGTCCAAATATTCCCGGTATTTCTAGGGGCATTTGGTTTTTGTCTCCCTATTAGGTTTTCATCGTCACTCTGTGTAATAACAGCATCATTAAAGGCATAACTAACTGTTATGCTCCAATTGGGAGTGATATTTCCGGCCAAGTCAATTTCTACACCTTTGGATACCTCTTCTCCATTTTGTACCAACAGATCAGGTTGGCCCGGTTCATTGGCATTGTAAAGGGAACCCCATTCTTTCAGGTTATACAATGCAAGACTTCCGCTTAATTTTCCATCAAACCATTCACTTTTTGCCCCCATTTCTAGCAATTCACTGGTCAATGGATCAAATGGGCCTCCCGCGTCCGGGTTATTGATTACTGTGGCTGTTTGCGGTTGGAATCCTTGTACATAGGTACCATAGACATTGATTTTAGGACTGAGGCTGTATACAAGTCCAAGACGGGGAATCAAAGCATTTTGGGTTACCTCTTCTTCTGTTCCTACTTTATAATTCAGGACGTCACTGTAAAACTCTTGCCTTAAACCTAAAAGCACTTTAAGTTTTCCAATACTGGCTTGTTCTTGGATATAAAAACCATGAGAATTAAGTTTTGAAGGCGCAAAATTGCTTGTACTGTAAATGTATTTACTCATATCCCTCATTTGGTTGGCAAATGGGTTTGTCAGGTCAAAATGCGCCACTATTGGCACTGGATTTCCATTGCTGTCAAGCAAGTAATCCGACTTGTTTTCCGAGTTGTAGGAATTTATAGAACGCTGTCCATCTGCACTATAATAGCCTCTTGCTGCCAATTGAGACCCACCCGGAAGCAATACTTGCTGAAAATAATCATACCCTAGCAACAACTTATGTGCAACCTGTTGCGTGGTAAAATCAAAGTTGAAATAATTGCTAAAATTATTATTGCTCCAATTTCGTTTGCGAATGCCAACACGCATACCTACTTTCTCCGGATCAATACTACCATCCCCATTTAAGGCAAATACATTATTAGATCTATGTTCGAGCAAATCTTCGGCATAGTTTGACCGCATATAAACGGAATTAAAGCTAATATTTGAATTAAATTGGTGATTTAAAGAAATGGTAGCGTTTACACTTTCTTCTTTCAGGTAATCATTAACAGCGTTTAAGGATTTGGTGACAGGGACAGAAAAAAGGTCCCCATTTCCAAATACTGCTTGGCCTCTGTCTAATCTTCCATCTGACTGTTGATAGACAAGGTCTAAGTTGAGTCTTGTTTTCTCTGAAGGCAGAAAAGAAAAGGAGGGAGCTACCACCAAATTTTTGTCGTATTGCAGGTCTCTGAAATTCCCTGAATTTTCATAGCCCAAATTCAATCGAAACAACAATGATTCATCTTCCGTCATAGGGCCGGTAAAATCTCCCAAAATCCTAAAGGTGTTGAAACTTCCGATGGTTGAACTTACTGACTTTCTGGATTCCTTCAAAGGCTTCTTGGTTACCCTGTTAATGGTGCCTCCTGCCGAGGCATTACCAAATAGAGCAGAAGCAGGACCTTTAATTACCTCTACTCGCTCTATATGCGGTATCAATTGCTGCTTCCAAAAGCTAGTCATGGCTCTCATCCCATTGACTAAATTTCCCGAAGTCTTTTGGCCTTGTATCCGATGGCCTCTTATGGTGATGTCATTGTAAAAAGTAAACTGGTTGACACCACTGATATTTTTAACCACATCATTCACACGAAAAGCTCCTTGGTCTAGTGCTAACTCTTTTGTTACATATCCTATAGACTGTGGTACATCTTTTAATGCCGTAGCCGATTTTGTCCCAATAAAAGAAGATTTATTCTGGTAAGAGGTTTCCGACCTTCCCAATATTTCAACGGTTTGCAAAGTTAACTCAGACTCGATCAATTCAATATTTAATTCGGTTGTTTCATTTTCTTTAATAACTACTGAATAATCTTGACTTTCATAACCCAAAGAATTTGTGATTACTATTATCTTACCTGTTGGTATGCCTTCAATAAAATAATAACCCTCCTTATTTGTAATGGTACCTGAGTGGTTGTCTTTTATCAATACATTGATAAATTCAAGAGGTTCTCCCTTTTTATTCTTGATTGTGCCTGACAAAGCCCCGGTTTGTGTAAAACCAGGAGTAGCTATTAGCCATAGTAATAAAGGTATAATATATTTCATAGTTTGTTATTTAGAATTATTCTTAACAGTGGCAAAAGTATAGGCTACTGATTATATTCCAAAGGAAATAATCATTTTATTTGGATTGAATCCAAATAAAATGATTTGATTGATGATCTAGAATTTTTATTAGTTTATCTATCGTCTTAATTATTAAGATGGTAGCCTAGTGGAATTAAATTTTTTGGAACCCTTAAAATTTTATTGTTTTGGATAACAATCCAAGTTTGAATACTTAATGGATTTTAGGCAGGATATATATAGGGGCTTATTTTTTTCCTACAGCTTTTTTTAGTCTGTTGAAAAAAATTTCAAACTTTGGTTCACAAAATTATGAACCAACAAAACCTTTTGTATATTTGCAGCGTTAATCGGAGAAAGCAATAAAAGCCAATATGACACTTACTAAAGAACAACAACAGGTAATAGAAAGGATTGGGGTATTCTTTGAAAGAAAAGGTCATCAACCGATATTAGGTAGAATCATAGGATTACTAATGATTGTTGATGAGGCTGAAGCAACATTTGAAGATATTCAGAATGCTTTATTTGTAAGCAAAAGTGCCGTAAGTCAAGCACTTACCTTATTGCAAAGTCAAAATAAGGTTGACTATACTACCAAACCTGGGGAAAGAAAACGATATTTTAGACTGAAGATTCGTAATTGGAAAGAAGATATTCAGGAAGACATTATAGGCGTATTTAAGTTCAATGATATTGTAGAAGAAATCATTGTGCTTAGAGGAGATAAAAATCAGGAGTTTAACGGTTATTTGGTTGAAGTGTCTAAATTCATGAAGTATTTAAGGGATGAGATGCCAAAATTGATCGAAACTTATAAAAAACAAATCGAATAATTTTTTTATTTCGATTGGTTCATAAAAAACAGAACAAACTATTATTTACTAAATATAATACAATTAAATAAAATGAAAAAACAAAACTGGTTACCTCTTATACTAATCCTATTTTTAGGAGGAGTGGTGCATGCACAAGAGGGCATTAAGGGAGGATATACCTTAAAAGAGTGTATTGAATTGGGATTGAAAAATAATGCTCAAATCAAAAAATCTATATTAGATGAGCAAGAAGCAGGATATTTAAGAAAAGAAATAACGGGTACTGGTTTACCACAACTAGAGGCCTATGGTAACTATAACAATTTCTTGGATGTGTATCCGCAAGCAATTCCGGGAGGAGTATTGGATCCAAATTCTGATCCGAATGGAGTGGATGTGATTGCTTTTGGAGTCCCTCAGAGTTTGAAGGGAGGAATTCAATTAAGTCAGTTGGTATTTAGTCAATCCTACCTTGTAGGATTAAAAGCAGCCAAAACCTCTGAAGAGTTTTACAGACTAATCACCGATATGACGACTGAAGACATTATTTATGACATTGCCTTGAACTATTACGGTGTTATTGCGACTGAACTTCAAATGATAAATTTGGAAGCAAACCACGACAAACTTGTGAAGTTAGAAGCAATTATTAAGTCTCAGTATGAAAATGATTTGGCAAGGAAAGTGGATTATAATAGGGTTAAGGTAAACCTGACAAGTTTAGAGACTCAAATGGATAATCTTGAAACGCTTATCGAACAAAGAAGCAATTATTTAAAATTGGTAATGGGTATTCCTGTAGCAGATGAATTGGCACTTGCACCCTATAACTTCGAAGAGCAACACGATCAACAGGAAATATTGCTGGAAGATCCGGATCTTAGCAATCGTTATGACCTGCAGGTATTGGACAAACAGCAGGAGTTAAATGCCCTTAATATTAAGAATATAAAATCAGGATATTATCCCACCATTGCTGCCTTTGCAGATCTTAATTACAATGCATTTTCAAAAAGTTTTGATTTTTTATCAACTAGTCACCAATGGTATAGGGGCTCTTTAGTTGGCATACAATTGAACATCCCCATCTTCGACGGAAATCAGAAAAAAAATAAGATTGCTCAAGCGAGGATGCAAAGTGAAAAATTGAAACACGATCAATATTTGGCAGAGCAAAATGCTCAAGCTTCCTATTTGAATGCGGTTAAGAAAATGAATAATAGTTTGAAAAGTCTAGAAGCTCAACAATCCAATTTGGTTTTATCTGAAACCGTTTTTGATCAAACGAATCAACTGTATAGAGAGGGATTATCTCCTTTGACAGATGTTTTAGATTCAGAAACTGCGCTTAGAGAAGCCCGATCCGCTTATTTTAATCAAATTATCAATGTAAAAACTGCAGAAGCAGAACTCTACCAATCCATTGGTCAGATTGAAAAGATCGCAGAATAAATTAAATAGAAATTAATAAGAAAATTGTTTCAAATAATTATGAAAAAATTAATCACCCCCTTGGTATTTGTGTTTATAGCCGCTGTTATTGGTTTTACACTTTACAAAAACAAGCAAGAAATGGAAGTTAAAGCAGAAGAAGCCATGAAAATAAGTGAGTCAATTCCTGTGAGAACACAAGAAGTTGCCAAAACTTCTAATGCCCTTTCATATACTATTAACGGTACTTTTATTCCTAGCAGGGAATTATTGCTTAAGTCTGAAGGAAGTGGTAAAGTAACGCGTATCTATAAAGAAAAAGGAGACCATGTTTCCAAGGGAGAGGTCATTGCCAAATTGGATGATGAATTGATACAAGCTGAATTGGCCATTGCTGAAACTAAATTTAATCAATATACCAGGGATTTGAGCAGGTATGAAAATCTGGCAGGTACAGAAGCTATCACTGAAAAACAGCTTGAAGAAATTCAGAATGCTCATAAAATGGGGGCTTCAGAGATTAAAATGATCAACAGAAGACTTGCCAATACCGTAATCACTGCGCCTATTTCCGGATTTATCAATAAGGATTTTATTGAAATAGGGACTTTAATGAGCCCGGGAATGAATGTAGTAGAAATCGTCGATGTGATGCCGCTAAAATTAATAGTGAATGTATCAGAGATGGAAATCGCAAATATACAGGTTGGAGATACTGTGAAAGTTAAAGTAGGCGTCATTCCTGATCAGGAATTTACCGGTAAAGTTTCGTTTACAAGTAACAAAGGTGATGCCTCCTTGAAATATCAGGTAGAAATTGAATTAGAAGACGTATCGGAAAAAATAAAACCTGGAATGTTTGCCTATGCTACATTTGAATACCCTGCACAAGAAGCCATTATGATTGAAAGAACTTCACTTATCAGAGGAATAAAAAATCCTGAGGTATTTGTACTAAAAGACGGTCAAGCCAACTTAAAGAAAATCAAAATCGCACAAGTAGGAAATAATAAGCTTATGCTTCTAGATGGTTTGAATATTGGCGATAAGTTGATCACCTCCGGATTGATCAACCTAAAAGATGGAATGTCAGTAACTGAAATTCAATAGTAGAAGCGATGCAAATTACTAAAATATCCATACAAAGATCCACCATAGTGGTGGTACTCTTTACCATATTGACTTCCCTGGGGATTTTTTCCTACAGCCAAATGTCCTATGAGCTATTACCGAAGTTCAGTCCGAATGTGGTTACTGTTTCCACTCTTTATCCGGGCTCTGCTCCATCAGAAGTAGAAAATTCAGTCACTCGAAAACTGGAGGATGCACTGGCCTCCCTAGAAGGAATTGATGTCATGAAATCTACTTCTCTGGAAAGTTTTTCTATTATCACTATTGAGCTAGAAGATGAAGTAGATGTAGATGTCGTATTACAAGATGCGCAACGTAAGATAGATGCTATACTAGGAGATCTTCCGGATGATGTAGATCCTCCTTCTCTGGGCAACTTTAGTTTAGATGATATGCCTATCATGCAGTTGGGAGCTTACTCAACAATGAGTGCCACTGATTTTTATGATTTGATGGATCAACGTATCCAGCCTACTTTGGCTCAAATTGACGGTGTGGCCCAAGTAAATTTATTGGGAGGTACTGAGCGAGAAATAAAAGTAAATCTGAATCAAAATAAGCTTGAGGCTTTGGGGATTTCACCTATTCAAGTGAACCAAGCCATCGCTTCGGAAAATTTAGATTTTCCTACTGGAAAGCTTACCAATGATGATGAGCAAATATTGATTCGATTGGCCGGAAAATTTACATCTGTTGATGAAATAAGAAACCTTGTGGTGGCGCAAAATGGTGCCTCTATTATTAAAATAAAAGATCTCGCTGAGGTAGTTGATTCCAATAAAGAAGAAGAAATCCTAAGTAGATTAAATGGAAATGCAGCGATTGGTGTATCCATTCAAAAGCAGTCGGACGCCAACGCGGTGGATGTTGCCGAAAATGTGACCCTTGCATTGGCCGGTCTTGAAGAAACGTATAAAGACAATAGCCTAAAGTTTGAAGTTTCTCAAGACAGTTCAACCTTTACTTTAGAAGCTGCAGATGCTGTGATTCATGATTTAATTATAGCAGTTGTATTGGTAGCTGTAATCATGTTATTGTTTTTACACAGTATCAGGAATGCCGTGATTGTAATGATTGCAGTACCTGCTTCAATTGTAGCTACATTTACGGTGATGTATTTGGCAGGATTCACACTTAACCTAATGAGTTTATTGGCCCTTTCATTAGTTGTGGGAATCTTGGTGGATGATGCCATTGTAGTGATAGAAAATATATATCGCCATATGGAAAAGGGTAAAACAGCCGTACAAGCTTCCTATGACGGAATTCGAGAAATTGGAGGCACGGTGGTTTCCATTACACTGGTAATTGTAGTTGTATTCGTTCCATTGTCCATGACAGGAGGCTTGATTGCCGGTATATTGACACAATTTAGTATTACCGTTGCAGTAGCTACTTTGATAAGTTTATTAGTCGCTTTTACTTTAATTCCACTATTGACTTCCAGGTTTTCGAAATTAGAACATGTGGATGCTAATAGTGTTTTCGGTAAAATAATCAATGGCTTTGAAAAGATTTTAGACAGTATCGTGGCCTGGCTGACAGGTATTCTTAGCTGGTCATTTAACAACAAAGCCATTACATTAATTTTGACTTTTGTAATGTTTGTCTCTTCCTTTATGCTTGTAAGTAATGGTTTTATTGGGAGCGAATTTGTTGGTCAAGGTGATAAAGGAGAATTCTTGATGAGGGTTGAACTTCCTAAATCTTCTACTTTGGAGGAAACTAATTTTAAAACCATGGAAGCAGAACGTTTCCTTAGAAAATATCCGGAAATTAATGGGGTTTTTACTTCAGTTGGCCAAACTACTGGTGGCTTCGCAGCTGCAACTTCCACCCCATATGCCGCTGAGCTAACAGTTAAAATGGTGCCGGCAGAGGAGAGAAATACCACAGCGCCGGAATTTGCCAGAGAAATGGAAATTGCCTTGGAAGAAAATATTGTGGGAGCCGAATTTACTGCTGTGCCGATTGCCATTACAGGTACAGCCAGTGATGCACCCATACAAATTCTACTTTCAGGTCCGGATTTGGATGTTCTGAAACCCTTTTCAAATAAGGTTTTAGAAGAAGTAAGTAAAGTCCCCGGAACCAGAAAAGTACAAACTTCTTTAGAAGAAGGAAATCCTGAAATAAGCGTTCAAGTAGACCGAGCAAAAATGGCTGATTTGGGTTTAGACATGGCTTTGGTAGGAGGGACCATGCAAGTTGCTTTTAACGGCAATACCGATACCAAATATAGAGATGGTGACTTTGAATATGACATTAACATTAAGTTGGATGAGTTCGATAGAAATTCAGTAGCTGACATAGAAAATCTAGCATTTATAAACAAAAGAGGTGAGGTGATTTTGCTCAAGCAATTTGCCTCTGCCATTCCATCTGAAGGCCCAAGTCAACTTGAGCGCCAGAATAGAATCACTTCCGTTTCTGTAAAGTCTCAGGTTTCAGGTAGACCTACCGGAACAGTAGGACAAGAGATTAAGGACAGGATTGCGATGCTGGACATGCCCAATGAAGTAACCATTTCCTATGAGGGTGATATGAAAATGCAGGATGAAGGGTTTGGTAGTTTGGGAATCGCTTTACTGGCTTCCATTTTACTGATTTATTTAATTATGGTCGCTTTGTATGACAATTACGTATATCCTTTAGTGGTGATGTTCTCCCTTCCACTGGCTATAATTGGAGCCTTATTGGCTTTGGCTTTGTCCGGTTCTTCTTTGAGTATATTCAGTATTCTCGGGTTGATTATGTTAATGGGACTGGTGGCGAAAAATGCCATTTTGCTGGTGGATTTTGCCAATCAACTGAAAGCGGCAGGAATAGAAGTTAAAACAGCGCTTTTTAAAGCTGTGGAAATTCGATTTAGGCCTATTTTGATGACCACCCTTGCCATGGTATTCGGTATGTTGCCTATTGCACTTGCTTCCGGGGCCGGTGCTGAATGGAAAAATGGACTTGCATGGGCATTGATTGGTGGTTTGATCTCTTCAATGTTTTTGACCATGGTAATCGTGCCGGTTATCTATTATGTCTTTGATAGAATATTGGCCAGGTTTGGAAAGGATAAGAAGAAGGAAATTGTGGTAGAAGAAACGGAATTGTCAGAAGAAGATTCCGAAGTAGCTGCCTATGTATAAACAGATTCACATTTAAAATAAAAGTTAGTAATAAGCCGTTTACTCCTAAACAGCTTATTACTAACTTACTACATACAATTAAATCAAATAAGATGAACAATTACACTAGATTAAAAGCAATTGTAGAGGTGATGGGACAGTATGGAATTGCTCCTGTAGCCAAAGTAAGAAAAGCTGATTTCGTAGATGATCTTGGGTTTGACAAGGTTTTCCTCAATGGATTGATCTTTGATGTAGAAAATGTTCTTCAGATGGAGCTAAATGAGGATATTGTGAACTCCTTGAAAAAACCTGAAGATTTAATTCAATATTTTCTTCAGCATCAGAATTAATAACTTATAAATAATTGAAGTTTTAGTTATTTAACAGAACAAGGCAAAACATAATGTGTTGCCCTGTTTTGTCCTATATATAAGCAACCACTTAGCACAGGTAATGGTCTATATGGTCTTGCCTCTCCTCAGGATATTTCTTATTTTGTATTCATTTTACGCAGTACTTTTTCGAATTTTTGGATCGTTTTTTTCCCTTCCTTATCCAATTCTGATTTATTCAATGGGCTTTTTTCGTACAAATCCTGCTTTAGGTTGTAGATTTCTCCATTTTGATACAATTTATAATGGGTGTCATGAATAAATGTTCTTGGAGCAAATTTTCCCCAATTAGGGTCATAATGGCAAAACACCCATTCTCTTACCTCCTTATTATTTTGATTACCGGTAAGTTGTGGATAAAAACTAATCCCATCTGTAAAAGGTTTATTTGCTTTTTTAGCCCCGGCAACATCCAATAATGTAGGTACAAAATCTGTAAAATCGATAAGATTGTTATTGACGCTACCTTCCTTTATTTTTCCAGGCCAATAGGCAATCATGGGTACATGAGTACCCAAATCATTGGTATAACCTTTGTTCCCTCTCAACAGCTCACCATTTACAGAGGATACCACATCTCTATCGGTTCCATTGTCTCCAATAAATAAAATTAGGGTGTTTTCTTCAATTCCCAAATCGTTGACTTTCTTTAGGATTCTGCCAATCAAGTGATCCATATGTGTCACCATATCCGGAAATAGTTCCGGATCATTTAAGCGCGTTTTTGGGTTATAGGCAGGAAATGCTTTTGATGCCGGAACAGGCTCAAAAGGATCGTGGGTCAAGACCATTGGGTAATAGACAAAAAAGGGCTGATTGCCTTGACTTTCCATAAAATCCTCCATATAATCTACAAATAAATCCGGTCCGTACTTACCTTCGAAAAATTCTAGCCCTGTCTCTCGGCTATCTAATAAGGGATCTTTATACCTGGAACCTCGATCATTTACTTGCCAAAGTCTATAATGATCAAACCCTGCTTCCGAAGGAAGACTGCCAACTTTTCCCTCCACTAGCTTTCTTTGAATTTCATTGCCATATAGCTGCCACTTACCGACAATGCAGGTAGTATACCCCTCTTCTTGTAAGAGATGTCCAAAGGTAGTTTCCTTTGGATCCAAGATTCCAAAACCCAGATAATTTCTAAAATTATACTTTCCAGTCATTAACTGAACCCTGGAAGGTGTACACAAAGGCATGGAATGAGTATTTTCAAATTTCATCCCTTTGGCAATCATTCTATCAATCTGTGGGGTTTTGTTAAAATCATTGCCGTAGGCTTCCAAAGCTTCATAACCCAGATCATCTGCCATAATTAATATTATATTGGGCTTTTCTTGAGCGATTATTTTGGTTACAACGGATAAAATTAGTAAAAAGGATAACAATGCATTTTTCATATTGATAAGTAGAATGGTTTATTTTTAACTGACTATTTGAGTTGAAAGCTAATACTTTTTCCGGCAAAGTTTCCCTCCGGCATCCGGATGGTGAAATGGGTAGCATTGGACCGTTTATTTCTTGAGGTAATAACTTTATTGTCTTTCTTCACTTTATATAGACCATCTAGTGTAAACTTTATTTCTTTCTGTTTTCTACTTGGGTCAGAGATTGATATGGACTGTACCTTTCCCCGGTTCAATTCAATCAATACAATGCCTGAATTGTCCATTTTCAAATTTAATTTATTTTCCAGACTGAGGCTTCCGGCTTGATAAAATACTGCCTGCACTTGCTGTTCCTCCTTGTTCTTGACAGCCTGAAGCTCTTTACTATTGGAAAGAATACGATAAGGGGTACCCTCATCATATATGGCTTTTAAACGGTTTTCTGTAATCCCCGGAAAAACCATATAAGCATAGCTTCCGTATTTCGGATTTACTCCATGGTCAAACCATATTTTCAATACTTTTTCTGAGACTAGTTTGTTCGATATGTTTTTTTGATCTGTAATATCCGACCATCGACCTGTTTCCACTTTATTTGATACATGTACACTGCTTTCATTAGGAAATACATAGCCAATATTCCCGTGATGCAGCCATTTTAACCGGCTAATCTTATGCGTACCCTCAGGAAGAGGCGCAGCTTTTTTTCCTGTTTGTAAGGTACTTATTGATGACCTAATGAGTACTTGATCAACTGTAGTAGCCACTGGCAAATCTTTGTCTCCTTTTATGGCTGTTCCTAAACAAACATAACTTTGGTCAAAGAAAAACCAGGCTTTCTTGGCTTTGGTACCATCATGAGGGCTTGTGAAATCAAAACCTACCGCACCATTTTTACCATTTTCTACAGCCCCTACAAAATCCATGGTTCCTGCCTTTTGTATACTTTCACCATCATGTAGTTCCGGTTTTTGTAGAATGGTAGTTCCGGATATTTTTTGCCAGTCGTATATCGGCCAAATATTATGGTATTCATCTCCTTTGAGCATCAGGTAATTGGTACCATCGCCCCTGTGGTGGGTGGTTATTCCCGGCCCGTTATAAGGTTTTTCCATGTTCTTATTCCTACTGGAAAACATTCGGACGGTGGTGTAATAATTTGGCCTTTGCAAAACAAAATGTTCTGACTGCCAAAAAAACTTGGCAAAAGATAGGGTAGGAGTGACTTCCCCTTTTCGTAATTTTATTATTTCTTTTAATTCTTTACTTCGATAAGAAGTACTTCGCAGTAAACGTTCTATCTCCAAAGTCCCTTTTGCTTTGAAGGTAGACCTGTTTGCAATGCTCCTATTCTTTACACTTATGTCTTCGAATACTCCATAAACCAACTGTTTATATACGCCATCAAGGTAATAATCGACCAAATGATTGATTTTATCTTTCTCAAAGGCATAGGAGGTACCTGCAACATAATCAGACCATTCTCCAAAAGCATTGGCATATTTACCATAACCGTAGGAGGTAGTATTGTTTACCCTATCTTTCCTGTGGTGGAAACTATAATCATGTTGCATCCCACGTTCTCCAGTACTGAATTTTATCTCATTCGCAATAATTTTGATTATCTCGTCGAAAGTTGCCTGGTCTTCGATAAATAGCAAGTTTTTAGCTAGAATTCCGGCTATTACAATTCGATCTCCACTAGGTCTGGCTCCGGAAGCATTCATATTGGCCCTACCTATAATGGGTTGCGCTTTATCCACTAGTTTTTCAGGCAATTTTCTTCCAATAAGTAACATTAAATGGACCAAGTTTCCCGGGGTTGTTATTTGGTTATTGTGCCAGTTATCCCCAACGAAATCATTTTCAACCCAATAATTGGTAGCCAATATGATTTTATCTAACAGATCTTTATCTAAATAATAGGGGTTCCCCTCGGTTTCATGGGCTCGAGCTAAAGTTACCAGTCCAGCCGTGTGTCTTCTTTGTGGGAAACTTGCAGTTCTACTTAAATCTTCATAATTAATATTCTTAAAACTTCCATCTGATTGAATATTTTTCATCAACCTTGAGACTTCATCGGCCTTTATCGGATTGCTTTTCAATTGTAAGACTATTCTTTGGCGGATTAAGGCTATCTCATCCACTTGAGCCCATACGTCGGTACAGATTAGTAGGACAAGTAAAAATTGAAAAATGATAATAAGCTTTTTGGGTAAATTATTAATTGTCATTATTTCAGGAGGTTAATTTGAGTGTTTTCATTGCTTACTTTAGGTGTATATTTTTAGAATTATTGTCCAATATTGTGAAGGATTACTTGAAGTATTTGAACAACTAAAATGAAGTAAGGAATGCTATAATGTGGTTTAATAACGGATAGCTTCTTAAAGCCATAGCTAGTCTAATTGCATAAATATAATTTTTAAAAATATATTTTTAAGGAAAATTTTAATTTAGTTAATTTCTTATTATCTACAATACATTTAGATTCGATTTTATCAGGTAAAAAATTTCTGTAATAAAAGTGATGGAAATACTAGATAAAGCAAAGAATCTCAAATGCTCCACTGATTGATTTAAGGTGGGTTAATTGTCTAGACTTAGGATCTAAATTCCATAAGCACTTAAAAGCATTAATAATTATTGAACAATGTATAAAAATTATTAGTTGAAGAACATCAATTGCCTAAGTAAAAAACCTAGCACATTTATTGCTTTTTTAAAATAAGTATTTAGTTCTAAAATATATTCATGAGAAAACAAATTACCCGTTTAAACCCAATAGTTCTTTCTGCCCTAATTATTATCGCTTTGTACTTTTTAGTTTTGGGGTTAATGGCTGCGCAAAAAGTTTTGGCTCCATTGGTCCTTGCCTGGGTATTGGCTTTGTTGGTATACCCCATTGCCCAATTATTGGAAAGAAAAGGCTTACACAGTCTTTTAAGTACCTCTTTTGTGGTGGGAGTAGTATTCGTTGCATTTATAGGAATTTCAGGTGTAATATCTTTGCAAGTAAGGTCATTTTTAGAGGATGCAGATGTGATGAAGGAGCGTTTAAGTCCTGTAGCACATAAAGTTGAGTTATTTGTATTGGCCCATACTCCCCTGGAAAGGAGCAAGTTGGAAGCTTATAAAAAAACATATGGCTTAAACGATGAAAAATCAAAAAAAACAGAAAAATCACCTGAAATGGCTCAGGAAGAAGCATTTTTGATGCTTGGAAAAGTACTGGGAACCGCAGCTGATTTTCTTTTGATGTTTGTCTACCTCTTCTTTTTTATTCATTTTAGACACATGTTCTATACTTTTTTTATCAAATTATTTCCCGATTCCATTAAGAATAAAGTAAGTAGGGCCATGCATGACTCTGCTCGGGTAGTAAGACATTACCTGAATGGGCGTTTGATTTTAATGGTGATACTTTTTGTACTTTACAGTTTGGGAATGTGGATTTCAGGGGCTGAAGATTTCTTTCTCATAAGTTTTATCGCGGCCTTTCTATCACTGATTCCTTTTATAGGAAATATGGCCGGTTATGTTTTGGCACTTTTTATAGGTTTGCTGTCGGGAGGGGAAGTTTATACCTTGGTAGGAATTACTACCACATTTTTAATCGTTCAATTTTTAGATTCATACGTATTCCAACCCATTATATTAGGCAATAAGGTAAATGTGCATCCCTTTTTTATTATTTTAGCGGTGATTATTGGCAATGCCATATGGGGAATTATAGGGATGGTTTTATCCATCCCAATTATTGCCATAATCACTGTTATTCTCCGGGAAACTCCCGATGCCAAGGCATTTACTTACCTATTAAGTAACGGAGATGATAGAAAAAGTAGGTAACAAAGTAAATAGACCAAATCTCAGGTTTATTTGCCTACAGTTTTTTACTATTAATAGCCTTAAAACTCATTTAAAAGACGCATTTTTATAATGAAAATTCCAAGCCTGGTTACAATAAAAAAAGAACTCAAACAAAGAAATGAAGCTGAATTGGTAGATTTGGTTTTGCAGCTAAGCAAATTAAATCGAGATAATAAAGCTTTTTTGTATTTTCAACTTTTTGAAGCGGATAACCATGAATTGTATTTAAACATGGTGAAAGAGGAGTTGGAAGAAGCCTTTCAGAAGGCAAATAGGAGCAACTATTATACTGCTAAAAAATCTGCTCAAGCTATTCGAAGGTTAATGAACAAAAATTTGAAACTCACTAAAGACAAGGTCACAACCCTGGAAGTACTCTTTTATTTTTGTAAAAACTTAATTGAATATGGTTATCTTGGATTTTACCATCCTGTCATTGATAACCTTTATGCCGCACAGGTTAAGAAAATGGAGAAATTAATCTCAGGCCTGCACGAAGATCTTCAGTTTGATTACCAGGAAACCTTGCAACATTATCAAAATCACATTCGGTAATAAACCTATTCACCCAACCAAAATAACACATGCCATGAGGTCCACCTATCAATTTATATTCCTCTTATTCTTTTCTTTTCAGGTTTTTGGACAGGAAAATGCAACAGATTTTCTATACAGTAGCCCTTCCAAAGAAAATGTAGATGCACAAGGAATATTGTCTTTCTTGGATAAGGTGGATGCAAGCGAACATGAACTGCATAGTTTGATGGTTTTGCGTAGGGGGAAAGTCATTGCTGAAGGCTGGTGGGAACCCTATGGTCCTCAATTAAAGCATACCATGTATTCTGTCAGCAAAACTTATACTGCTACAGGCATCGGATTTGCCGTAAGTGAAGGACTGATTTCGGTTGAAGATGAAGTAATTCAATTCTTCCCAAAGTCCTTGCCTGAAGAAGTAAGTGATCACCTTAAAAACCTAAAAATAAAACACTTGTTGACCATGAGTGTTGGTCATGCAAGAGATTATACTTTTTCTATAGTGAAAACCGATGATTGGGCCAAGTCATTTTTTGCTGTACCAATAGTAAATCAACCGGGGGAGCAATTTGTTTACAATACCATAGCTACCTATATGCTGTCTGCAATAGTGCAAAAGGTTTCTGGACAAACCCTCTTGGAATACTTAGAACCTCGTCTTTTTGAGCCTTTAGGTATCAAAGGAGTGGATTGGGAAACAAGTCCACAGGGAATCAATACCGGAGGTTATGGACTTAGGGTAAAAACCGAGGACATGGCCAAATTAGGTCAACTTTTCTTGCAAAATGGATATTGGCATGGACAACAAATTCTGCCGGAAAGCTGGATAAAGGAAGCAAAAAGTTTAAAAATACTCCAAAATCCTGAAGCAAGTAAGGAAGAAAGAGCCAACAGTGATTGGCTCCAGGGGTATGGGTACCAAATGTGGAGAAGCCGTCATAATTCTTACCGTGCAGATGGTGCTTTTGGCCAATATATCTTAATATTGCCCAAACAGGAAGCTGTAATTGTCATTACTTCCGAAACCTCAAATCTTCAAGCCTTACTAAGTGAGGTATGGAACCATATATTGCCTGCTTTTGATAATGAAGGTAGTATTTCCGATGATTTGGCTTTACAAAAACGACTAGAAAACCTTTCTCATCCACCGGCAATTGGCGTTGAAAATAAATGGATGGAAGCAATGCTGGATAATAAAAGAATTGCTTTTGAATCCAATGAAGGGAAGGTGGAATTTAGGTTTAATTTTCAAGAAGATAATTTGAAGATACATTCTATTGAAGAACGGAAAAGTCATCGTTTAATGGCAGGTGAGGCCCATTGGCTTTCAGGAACAACGGAAAGAGAACAACCTTATTTGGTGGCCCAGGCCAAGAATGCCTTAAGTGGACTTGCCCCTTTTAAAATCTTTTCCAGTTATCACTGGGAGGATTTCCAAACCTTGGTAGTTGAGATTAAATACATTGAAAGCCCCCACACCGAAACACTTAAATTTTCCTTCGATAAAAACAAAGTTACCTTTGAATCTAGTAGTCTTGGAAGTAGGGGAAAAACCAATGTACTTCATGGAATGCTAATTGAATAGCAATGGGGTTGACCTTTCATTTAATCCGAGAGATGCAATAGCCCATCAATTACCTACTGAAATCCATTCAAAATCAGCCACTTGGTATAATTGAATTTTAGCAATAGGGTGGTACTTTTTCTTCAATCCTAAGCATTTTTTATCTTATTTTTTTAATTAATTAATAGTCAACTTCTTCAATTTTATGTTACTAAATTTGATAAATGTTACTAAAATCGTATATTAACAAAAAATACGTAACAAAAGAAATTGACAAAGAGAACAAAAAGCCAAATGGCTATTTTAAAAGCTGCCAAGGACTGCTTCTGGAAGTACGGGATCAATAAGGTCACAGTGGAAGAAATATGTGAGAAAGCAGGGGTAAGCAAAATGACTTATTATAGAAATTTCGCCAATAAAAAGGTTGTCGCCATCATGGTATTAAAAGACATCATCTTTAGGAGCGAGCAATTGTATGATGAAATCATGAGTAAGGAGATTGATTTTCCGAACAAAATCAAAGAAGTCATTGTATTGGAACATGAGTTTTCCCGTGGCATTAGTCAAGAGTTTATCCAAGATGTGACCAATAATGAGGATGAGGAATTACAACAACTGATGGATGAAGCCAATAAAAAAGGCCAGCAAAAATTTATTCATCACATGAAAGAGGCACAGAAGGAGGGGTGGATAAGAAAAGACCTGCATTTTCCATTTCTTATCCATATGATGAACGACATCAACATTAAATTAAGGGATGAAAAATTAATTGCCATGTATGATAGTTTAGAGGACTTAATCATGGAATTGGTTAATTTCTTTTTTTATGGCATTGTATCTCATGAAAAATTAAAATGAAGGTTTCAGGCTTTTTATTGGTTTTATTTTTATTTTGGATTAGGCCATCCACTGCCCAAAAGGCATCTTTTCATGGACAAGCTTCGGTTGTAGGTAGTTTCAGTCCTAAAAATGATTTGCCATATTTTTTCGGAACAAGGTATATTCCTGAATTTAGGCTTACGACTAAAATAGATTCCGTAAAAAATATAGACCTGCTGGCCTCAGCCAATTTATCAAGTACGGTTCTTCTTTCTGACTTAAATGAATCCCAAACTAATTTTAACCTCAATCCTTATCGAATATGGCTCAGGTACAGTTCCAAACAGTTTGAATTAAGATTGGGCTTACAAAAAATAGACTTTGGATCAGCGACAATCTTACGTCCCTTGCAATGGTTCAATCAAATAGATCCAAGAGATCCGTTACAACTGACCAATGGTGTCTATGGAATTATGGGTAGGTATACCTTTTTAAACAATGCCAATATTAGATTGTGGGGACTTTATGGCAATGAAAAGGCCAGGGGATTTGATGTGGTCCCTACCAACAAGACAATTCCTGAATTTGGAGGAAGGATACAACACCCGGTGCCCAAAGGAGAGTTAGCTTTCTCCTATCACCATCGTAGCGCAAATACCACAAAACTAGACTTTGTCAATACATTTAGTGAAATTCCGGAAAACCGATTGGCTTTGGATGGAAAATGGGATGTAGGCATAGGTTTATGGTTCGAATCAGTTTATATCCATCGCAAAAAAAACATTGGGAACCTGACCAACCAAACCTTATTGAATCTAGGCGTAGACTATACTTTCCCTATAGGTACAGGTTTAAATGCGGTAGTTGAACACATGCAAATCAATTTTGATGAAGAGCAATTTAAAGTAAACAATGGGATGCACTTATCTGCTGCTACTTTTATGTATCCACTGAGCTTTTTTGATAACCTTAGCACTGTTATTTATTATGATTGGAGTTCGGAAAATACTAGCTTCTTTATAAATTATTCACATCAATTTAAAAAACTAACCGGTTACCTCATGGGCTTTTATAACCCTGAAAGTTCGCAAACCGGTATTCAACAAAATGAGTTATTCAACCAGTTCAAAGGTCCAGGAATTAGGTTGATGCTGGTCTATAACCATTAACAAAAGCATTATGGAACATATCATTTCATTGTCACATGTAACCAAAGAATTTGAAGTAGGAGATGGTCACTTCACAGCTTTAAATGATGTCTCATTATCTTTCAAATCGGGTGAATTTGCAGGCTTTGTAGGCCCCAGTGGTTCAGGAAAAACCACATTATTAAATATTATTGGTTCCTTGGATAGTCCCACCGATGGCAAAGCAATAGTTATGGGAAAAGACATTGCCAAACTCAGTCACAAGGCTTCCGCCCACCTACGGAACTTACACATAGGCTTTATTTTTCAGGTATTTAACCTTCTCCCGGTTTACACAGTGTTTGAGAATGTAGAATTTGCTTTACTTCTTCAAGATGTACCCAAGGAAACCAGAAAAAAAGAAGTAATGGAAGCTTTGGAATGGGTTGGTCTGGAAAAGATGGCCCAAAAAAGACCTGACAAATTATCAGGAGGAGAAGGGCAAAGGGTGGCCATAGCCAGGGCCATGGTAAAAAAACCAAAAATATTGCTTGCAGATGAACCAACAGCCAATTTGGATTCGGCCAATGCACATGCCATATTGAAAACCATGAAAAATTTGAACAAGGAATTGGGAACAACTTTTCTTTTCTCTACGCATGATGAAAAAGTGATGACCTATCTTGATCGTACCGTATCCTTAAAAGATGGAAAGGTTGTTTCTGATGTATGGGATAACCAAAGTATTCAATCATGAAATTGGCCTTTATCCTTGCCTACAAAAACCTAATAGGGGCAGGTTTAAGAACCTGGCTGAACGTTGGTATTCTAGCCTTTACGTTTATCCTTATCCTATTCTACAATGGCTTATTGGATGGTTGGAACCAACAGGCCAAGCTGGCATCAATTGAATGGGAGTATGGCTATGGCGAATTGCGTGCCACCAATTATGATCCCTATGATCCTTTCTCCATACAAGATGGGCATCAATCTTACAAACCGGAAGACTTTAATATGTTAACGCCCATTTTGATCCGACAGGCTTCCATTTATCCTCATGGAAGAATGCTGTCCATTTCTCTTAAAGGGATACCCCATGATCAAGAGCAGTTGAAATTACCAACCACTTTTTTAAACCACTCGCAAGGTGAAATTCCTGTAATCATTGGCAAAAGGATGGCTGCCGCCGCCAAATTAACAGAAGGAGAAGAAGTACTGTTGCGTTGGAGAGATAAGCATGGAACCTTTGATGCCTTGCCTGTTACAATAGTTAAGGTTTTTGATTCTGATGTAGGGAGTATAGATTCCGGTCAAATGTGGATAGGCTTGGCTCAACTTCAAGAAATGACCGGTTTTAAAGATGAAGCTACTTATTTTGTTGCCAGTAAAAATTATACACATCAAGAAAGAAATGGCTGGAATTTTATCCCACAAGAAACCTTACTTGAGGATATAAACAAGCTAATTGCTTCCAAAAAGATTTCCGGATCGATAATGTATCTATTGCTATTGGCCATTGCCTTATTGGCTATTTTTGATACCCAGGTATTGTCTGTTTTTCGTAGACAGAAAGAGATAGGAACTTATATCGCCATGGGAATGACCAGATTACAGGTGGTTGGTTTATTTACGGTAGAGGGCAGTATGTACAGTCTTCTTGCAATGCTCTTTGGCGCTTTAGTAGGAATACCTATACTTAGTTTCTTGGCCGTGAAAGGCATTTCATTTCCTGAAGTAACGCAAGGCATGGGGGTGACCATGGCCGAAAGAATTTTCCCTGTTTTTAGCCTTCAGCTAATTGCAGGAACCATGTTATTGTTGATCATTTCAGCAACTATCGTTAGCTTTTTGCCTGCTAAAAAAATAGCAAATATGAATCCAGTTGAGGCCTTAAAAGGAAAGTTACAATGATTAAATTTTTGTTTAAAGGAATTATTCGGGACAAGAGTAGGAGCATACTTCCAATTGTTGTCATTGCTCTTGGTGTATCCCTTACCATTGTATTGAGCGGTTTTCTCAGTGGTGCCATGACGGATATGGTAGATCAAAATGCAAGATTTGAAACCGGTCATGTGAAGATTATGTCCAGGGCCTATGCTGAAAACAAAGAGCAACTTCCCAATGACTTGGCCTTGCTGGGAGTTGACAGTTTGGTTTCCTATTTAAAGTCTAATTATCCGGATTTACAATGGGTGGAAAGAATTCGTTTTGGAGGATTGCTGGATGCTCCGGATTCCGAAGGTGAATCAAAAGGCCAGGGGCCTGCCGCCGGAATAGCCATCAATTTGCTGGATGCTTCCAGTGGAGAAGTAGAGCGAATGAATATTGAAAAGGCCATCGTCTCGGGTGCTTTGCCTGATGAGGCCAATGAAGCACTTATTGGGGATGAGTTTGCAAAAAAATTAAAACTTAACATAGGAGATGAGGTCACCTATTTTGGTACAACCATGAATGGCAGCATGACTTTTCAGAATTTCACTATCAGTGGTACCATTCGTTTTGGCATGGCAGCCATGGATAAAGGTGCCATTTTGCTGGACATTTCAGCAGCTCGACAAATGCTGGACATGCAAAATGGAGCCGGGGAAATACTTGGTTTTTTTCACAATGGTGTTTATAATGATAAAGATGCTTTGGCATTGGAAGCCTCTTTTAACGATCAATTAAAGAGCAATCCGGATGCGTATGCGCCCCAGATGTTTACCCTTCGCTCACAAAATAATTTGGGAGACCTGCTGGATTATGCCAATAGTATGTCAGCCATTTTTGTGATGATTTTTGTAGGAGCCATGTCAGTTGTCTTATGGAATACAGGTTTGATAGGAGGACTCAGACGGTACCAGGAGTTTGGAATACGACTGGCTTTAGGAGAGTCTAAAGGCAAAATCTATCGTTCATTGGTGATGGAAGCTACCCTTATAGGAGTGATTGGTTCTTTGATTGGTACAGGCATAGGCCTGGTAGGTGCATTTTATTTACAAAATTATGGGATCAACATTGCAGGGATGGTGGATAACTCTTCCATGATGATGCCTACGGTAATGCGTGCCAAAGTAACTCCTAACCTCTATTTTATTGGTTTTATTCCGGGAGTATTTGCAATGGTTTTTGGAAATATGCTTTCAGGTATAGGAATATATAAAAGAGAAACAGCCAGTTTATTCAAAGAGTTAGAAGTGTAAAATCTATTTTGCGATGATTACAACAAGAAATTATACAGGAAAAATGAAAATAAACATCCTTCTTTTCAGTTTTTTATTTATGTGGATAATGCCCGGTCAGGCGCAGGATGCACAGACTATCCTTGACAAGGTAGATAAAAATATGGTTTCGAAAACAGAAATAACGGAATCAGAGATGGTCATAAGAGGAAAAAGAAATGTCCAAACCATAGGTTCAAAATCCTATACCGAAGGCAATAAAAAATCTTTTACAGAATACCTTTATCCGGAACGGGAGAGAGGAACGAAGATGTTAAAACTGGAAGACCGCCTATGGATCTATTCCCCATCAACAGACAGGACCATACAGCTATCAGGTCATATGCTTCGGCAATCTGTTATGGGGTCCGATTTGTCCTATGAAGACATGATGGAAGATAGAAAACTGAAGGAAATTTATGATGCAATCATTGTAGGAGAAGAAACCATTGATGAAAGGAAAACTTGGATTTTGGAATTAACTGCTTCGGTAGAAGATGTGAGTTATTACAAGCGGAAAATATGGGTGGATCAGGAACGATTTATTCCGCTTAAAGAAGAATTATTTGCCAAAAGTGGTCAACTCTTAAAAAAAACAACATTGTCTGACATTTCACAGATTGACGGTCGATGGTATCCTAAAAAAATCAACTTTAAGGATGTTTTAAAATCAGGCAATGGAACAGATTTTATTATTAAGAAAATTCAATTCAATCCAGCCATCCCTGCATATATTTTCACCAAAGCATCCTTAAAAAAATAACGGATAAATTAGCCAAAAATTTCAGTAGTCAATTGAATTGCCCATGAAATTATCCTTTCAGCTTGCCTTTAGAAACCTTATGGGGGCCGGGTTAAGAACCTGGCTTAATGTGGGGATTTTGACATTTACTTTTTTGGTTATCCTTTTCTACAATGGATTACTGGATGGCTGGAACCTACAGGCCAAGAGGGATGCTATCAATTGGGAATTTGGTTACGGTCAATTTCAACACAAAAATTATGATCCATACAATCCTTTTAGTTTGCAGGATGCACATGGTGTATTTAATATAAGAAATACCTCAGGTCTAATTCCCCTACTGATCCGGCCGGCATTAATATTTCCCAATGGTAGAATGCTGTCCGTTACTTTAAAAGGTCTACCCAAAAACCAACAACTGCTAAAAATTCCGGTAGATCAATTGAATGAACAGGTGGGGGCAATACCCGTGGCCATAGGCAAAAGAATGGCAAAAACAGCCAAACTTTCCTTAGGCGATGAAATAAGCTTACGTTGGCGTGATAAAAATGGCACATTCGATGCTGCGAATGTGAAGGTGGATGCCATTTTTAATACAACCATAAATACAGTGGATCAAGGTCAAATCTGGATGCGTTTGGCGGACCTATGGCGGATTACCGGAATGAACAATGAAGCAACCCTTATGATTGCAGATCAGCCTATGCCTGATAGCAGTTTCAAAGATTGGAATTATGTGAGTCAGGAAAAGCTATTACAGAACATTAACGATGTCATTGAAGTGGAAAGAGCCAGTGCAAAGATTATTTATTTTATATTATTGGCCATTGCCTTATTGGCTATTTTTGATACCCAGGTATTGTCCGTATTTCGGAGACAAAAGGAAATAGGAACCTATATCGCTCTGGGAATGACAAAGAGTGACGTCATAGGACTTTTTACCCTAGAAGGCTGTATGTACAGTTTATTTTCCATGTTATTGGGAACACTTATTGGAATGCCTTTATTTGGTTATTTGTCACAAAAAGGAATTTCTTTCGGCGCATTTACCGCGGATTTGGGAATAGGAATGGGAAATAGAATTTATCCATCTTTTAGTCCTTCGCTTTTGATTTCTTCGGCCCTAATAATAATAATTTCTGCCACAATAGTTAGCTTTATTCCTGCCCGTAAGATTGTCACCATGAATCCTATAGATGCTTTGAGAGGGAAACTTCAATAAATATTATGATTATATTAGATTCAATTTGTATAGCCTTTAAGAAACCCAATGTTCACATCCATTCAATTTAATATTGCTGCTTTCTTGCTTGTGTTTAGTTCAAGCCTGCTTTATGCACAAGTACCATTGCCTTCAAAAGCCCAGCTGGCATGGCAGAATGCGGAACAAGTAGCTATTTTCCATTATGATTTGCATGTATTTGATGGAGAAAAATACAATCAAGCGAAAAATAGAATTACACCAATTCCTGATTATAATATTTTCAATCCTACAAAATTAGACACAGACCAATGGGTTAAAGCTGCAAAAGATGCAGGTTGTAAAATCGCTATACTGACAGCCACCCATGAAACCGGTTTTGCCCTGTACCAAAGCGACGTTAACCCTTATTCTCTAAAAGCAGTAAAATGGCAAGATGGCAAAGGTGACCTTGTCAGGGATTTTGTGGCGTCCTGTAGGAAATATGGTGTTTTACCGGGGATCTATATTGGCATAAGATGGAATTCTTTTTACGGGGTGCATGATTTTAAGGTAAACGGAACCAATCAATTTGCAAAAGAAAGACAAGCCCATTATAACAGGATATGTGAAGGAATGGTTGAAGAACTCATGTCGCGGTATGGTGATTGGGCCATTGTTTGGTTTGACGGAGGAGCACACGGGCCTGAACAAGGAGGTCCTGATGTTTTGTCTATTTTTGAAAAACACCAACCCAATGGCCTATTTTACCACAACTTGCAAAGGGCTGATATACGCTGGGGAGGTAGCGAAAGCGGGACAGTTCCTTACCCTTGTTGGGGCACCTATATTACGCCTTCTTGGTTCAATAATAGAGGGGATAAGGATGGTTTTAAACCCTTGAAACACGGCTATCCGGAAGGTAAATATTATATTCCTGCCATGAGTGATGCCCCGCTCAGGGGATACAATGGGAGGCATGAATGGTTTTGGGAACCTGGGGATGAGGATCATATATTTCCTTTGGAAGATTTAATGAACATGTATAATAAGTCGGTGGGCCGAAACACTACACTAATCATAGGCCTAACTCCTGACCAAACGTCTGGTTCAGGTAAAATAATTAGCTTAACTTTACCTTCCAAGGCGAATATTGACCATGTTATAATTTTGGAAAATATCATCAATGGTGAAAGGGTACGGTCTTTTCGCATTAAAGGAAAGCTTGATGGTCATTGGGTGAAAGTATTTGATGGAAGTGTAATCGGCCATAAATTAATTGTTCCGGTTTTTCTTGAAAACTATACTGAATTAAAACTTATCATTGACCATTCAATTGGAGACGCTCAAATCTTAAGTTTTGAAGCCTATAACTCAAAAAAGCCTTATTAATAAAAATTTTGAATATTATCTATTGTTTTTGTTAGGAGAGTTCAAAACAATAATTTTCGATGGGAAGAATAATTTTATTTAATCGATGAAAAGCCTAAGAACATGGATAATCCTATTAATCAATTCTTTGGTGTTTTTGGTGGTGGTTACACTTTCAATTTTTTCATACAAGGAATTTAAAAATGCTTTGGATGAAAGGGTTTTACTTCAACTTTCCTCTATCAAAAAGCTTAAACGAATTCAACTTGAAGCTCTTTTAAAATCTGAGATGGATGATTTTAAAAAATTAAATCTGGAATCCACCGACTCCATATCAGATCCATACAGCCTAATTGGTAAAGATATTAACAATGAATGCCTATTAAAAAAATTGAATTTAATGCCGGAAGGAGAGCGTTTTATTGATATTACCTCATGTGGCAGCGGAGGAGTACCTAAACTGGCCATGGTAAAAAAAACAGGAAGTAGGGTAGATCATATTCAGTTTATTGATGCTAATAAGATTCAGGATATTTTAATGGAACGTACCGGAATGGGAGAAAGTGGAGAAACCTACTTGGTGGGTAGAGATTTACGAATGCGTTCTATTTCTAGGTTTATGCCTGATACCCCTCCCGCACAAATAAATGCACCAACTTTAGGAGCTAAATATGCTTTGCAAGGCATCAATGGTTCTGGAATTATTGATGATTATCGGGGTATTTCTGTCTACAGTTCCTATCATAAATTGGATATAGCTAATTTAGACTGGGCCATTTTATCAGAAATTGATGTAAAAGAAGTAGAAGCTCCTCTATTAATTATGAGAAATAAACTATTCCTCATCTCATTCTTGGTATTGCTTTTCGCTTTGACTTTTTCATTTTTAATTACTGTTGTATTATCAAAACCATTAATGAAAATGCGTCTATTCCTCAACTTTATGACACGAGGAAATTATGATTTTAATATAGATGATGATTATCAGGCCAAGGAAATTAAAGAAATGTTTGTGGCCTTAAAAAAACTTCAAAAATCCATAAGAGAGGCCATTTATTTTTCTACTGAAATTGGAGATATGAACATGAAAGCAAAATACCAGCTTTCAGGTGAGGGTGATGCATTGGGTAAATCTTTAGTGGCCATGCAAAAAAAATTAATGGAATATGAGAATGCAGAGAATATTAATCGATTAATGGCCAAAAAATCTTTAATTGAAGGACAAGAAAATGAACGGAAGCGATTGTCTAAGGATTTGCATGATGGTGTAGGCCCCTTACTTACTAGCCTCAAACTAATGGTGCAGACTTCTGAGCTTTCAGCCCAAAGCAAAAAAAAGATCAATACTGTAGTGGATGGAACCATAGATGAAATACGTAGAATGACCTATAATTTGATGCCTTCGGTATTGGTCGATTTTGGGGTGGGGAGAGCTTTGGCAAGTTTTATTGAAAAGATGAAAAAATCCAGTGGAATCGATATCGTATATGACGATGCGACCAAAGGTAAAGCAGGAAAAATAAGTATGGATTTAGACATATGTATTTTCAGGGTTTGCCAAGAATTAATCAACAATACATTAAAACATGCCAATGCAAAAAAAATAACCATTTCATTGACAGAATTTAATGATAAAATCTCATTGTATTTTTTTGATGATGGAAAAGGCTTTGATCCCCAAACAATTAAATATGGGGCCGGTTTAAGAAATATTAGAGAAAGGATTGAAATATTTAGTGGCTATTTACATACCAGGTCTGACAGGAATGGTACTGAAGTAGAAGTTGAAATACCTTTGAAAGATGAATAAATACAAAATTGCAATTGTTGATGATCACCAGTTATTTCGTGATGGGATTGATTCACTCTTATCAATGCAAGAAAATTTTGAGGTGGTGATAAGTGCAGAAAACGGTAAAGATTTTTTAATGAAACTCAAATCGGGTATCCAGCCAGACTTACTTTTACTTGATTTAACAATGCCGGAAATGAATGGTTTTGAGGTTCTGAACAAATTGAAAAAAAATTACCCTAAAATCAAAACCATTGCTATCTCCATGCATGACGATGGAAACTATATCATGCAATCCATCAGGGGAGGGGCATATGGATATTTATTAAAAAATACCGATGCGGAAGAATTGCTTCTTGCAATCGACACAGTCCTAAATGGGAATAAATACTTTAACAAAGATATTTCCCAGCGGATGATCAATATTATGTCTTTAGAAGGAGTAAGTCCAAAAAGGCTGTCCCCCAAAGAAATGCAAATTTTAGGATTGATTGCTGAGGGCCAAACCACAAAAGAAATAGCACATAAGCTAATCATTAGTACCAGGACGGTAGAAACCCATAGAAATAATATGATGAAAAAGCTCGATGTAAAAAACACCCCCGAACTAATTAATAAAGCTGCTCAATTAAATTTACTATAAAGCCTACGTATTTATACGGAGGCTATCCATCCGTTATTTACCTTACCATAATTTACCAATTTTCTTAGAGTATCTTCGAAGGCTGTTTGGCGTTAATTTTACTAGAAATAAGAAGTTAACTTAAAACGGTATTCCTATGAAAAGTTTAATATTTGCATTCGCTTTTTTAACCATAGCATCAGTTGGATATGCACAAAACAAAAGTGATTTAAAAGGTCCAGCTGCAAAGAATTATAAGCCTTGGCAACAAAAGGACAAAGCTCCTTCAATAAAGGTTTATACTTTAGAAACTGCAACCAAACTACAAGGACCATCCGCGAAAAATAAGAAGTCTTGGGAAATTGAAACCAAAAATTACCAAGAAGCTACTTTGGTTTCAACCAGACCAAAAGTAACCGGACCTAAAGCAAAAAATGCCAAAGTTTGGAGCAATTAAAAATAAACCAAGCACCTTACATTAGCCTTGTCATTTTAAATGGCAAGGCTTTTTTTATGGTTTATATAAGTTATGCTGAGTAGGGTAGATCAATACGCTCTTAATAAAAACTTCCTTCTATAGATTTCCGTTAGTGCTTAATTATTAACAGTTGAAAGTTCTTTTGCCTTTCAAGCGCAAGAGAACCCGATTAATACTTTTTACATGGCATAAATTCAGATGCTTTTGATTATTTTTGACAAAAAGCTTCCAGCATTTATTCAGTACCCAGCTAAAAATCCCATCCTAAACGAAATCCATTTAATAATTTGAGCGAGTTTAAAAGCATTATATCAATATTTAAAAATGGGTGGTTTGTTCTATTTTTTTTAAGTACTTTTTCTCAGAATGCCAATGGGCAAATTAGAGAATTAGAATCCATGTGGAAACAACAACTGGATACCGGTAAGTATGATTTTAGAACACTAAGGTACCTTCAAATTTCTGAGGAGGATTTTCTGAATTTGTATGATACCCAGCCTAGTTTTGGGATGTACAAGGACAATTATTTTATTACAGGAGTACCGACCAACAAAGAAATTAATAAGCAAACTGCTGATGCGAAATACCAAATTAGTATCAGTCAGCGGTTAACCAAATCAAGGTTGCCCTTCAAAACTTCTCTATTGATGACCTATACCCAAAAATCATTTTGGGACATTTACGAAAATTCTTCTCCTTTTGCGGATAACAATTACAACCCGGGAATTACACTGATCAGACCTATTCTCAGCAAACAACAGTTGAAAGGTGGTATTGCCCTGTCATTTGAACATGAGTCAAACGGCCTAGACAGTATCAATTCCAGAAGCTGGAATTATACTACCTTATCAGCTGTGTATTTTTACAATGCCAATATTTCTGTGCAAGGCAAATTATGGGCAGGGGTATTAGGAGATGAAAACAAAGATCTTTTTGATTACAGAGGATATGGATTAATAGCCTTTAATTATCGAAGTTTCAATGATAATTTCTGGGGGAGTCTCGTTATTAATCCAAATAATAATTTTAGCAGGGTAAATACCATTTTAGAGTTGAATTTTAAACCTATTTCTACTGCCAATCAATACATGTTTCTGCAATGGTACAATGGCTATGGTGAAAACCTTTTTGACTATAACCAATATACCTCTATGCTTAGGTTTGGATTATGTATCAAACCGGCCATGAGAAATTTCTACTGATTCAATCAATTTCTCTTTCCCATTTAATGAAAAACACAATATTTTAAATACATCACAACGGGTCAAATGCTTATAATAATAACCTACCCGTCAGTTAGTTCGACCCTCTACAGGGTTGAATCTTACTGTGCCTGTTTTTATTAAACATATGTTCCTTTCAGGATCAGGTATAATTGAGAACAGAAAGATAGTCTACAAAATAAGAGTTAAAAGCAATTGGTTTATATTTAACTCAATACTTTGTCATCAGCCAATCAAACCTAGTACACTCCACAGCAATAATATTTGAATGGGTTCCAATTCCTCAAAATAGAACTAAAAACATAACTTTTTAGTCTAAAACAATATTCAATAAAATGTGTTATAATTTATGAATTAAAAAGTTGTCTTTGTATCCCAATTGATTTTTCTTATCTTAAAAAAAAATGCTGTCCTTTGTTTCAATATATAGACCTTAATTTTACGCTTTTAGAAGCCATCAATATCACTAGAAAATTGCTCCTGCCTTTTGTTTTTGGTCTCACCCTATTTAGTTTGACTTTCGGCTGCGGAAATAAGGTGACCACCAGAAATGTACCGGTTGATTTACCCGAATCCTATTCTTTGCCTACGGGCTCTAGCCCTATGGATTCAAGTTGGTGGATGTCATTTCAAGATCCGGAACTCAATCGCTTAGTGGATTCTGCCATACACCATAACCTGGAATTAAAAAGTTCTTGGTTTCAAGTGGCTCAAGAAGCTAGTAATGTGGCCATAATTGCCTCTCAAAGAGTACCTCAGGTATTTTTAGAATTACAAGGTGGAGCCAGTCGCCCTGCTCCGGATTTCGTAGGGGGAGAAAATACCCAACTGTCCCTGAGAACCAGCTATGAAGTAGATCTGTGGGGAAGGATAAAACAAAGTAAGTTGGCAGCTGAAAACAGGTTGATGGCTACTTACTTGGATTATCAAACCATGGGGATTACCATTGCAGGAGAAGTGGCATTGACCTGGTTTTCCATGCAGGCCTATCAAGAACAAATGAACTTGATAAAAGAACAAACCGAATATAATCAACAAATTTTAGCCCTTATTCGAACGCGATTTGCCAGTGGACAAGTTAGGGGGGTGGATATTTTACGACAAGAACAGTTGATAGAAAATACCAAGGAAGAGGCCTTGGCCATACAAATGGAATTTAAAGTATTGAAAAATAGGCTTGCTGTGCTTTTGGGGAAAGCACCGGGAATGCTGAACCTCAGTGAAGAAGTCCAACTTCCTATTTTAAGCCCAATACCCAATGCCGGCTTGCCCATGGAATTGATCAACCGACGCCCCGATATACAAAGCAGTTTCAATCAATTGGAAGCCGCTGATAGAGAAGTGGCTGTAGCCATCAGTAATACCTATCCACGTTTGTCATTTAACCTAACCGGAGCCCTTAGATCCAATACCCTTACGAATCTCGTTGAATCCCAGGCAGCCTCCCTTACAGGTAGCTTGTTGATGCCATTGTTTTATGGAGGAAGGTTAAAAGCAGAGACTCAGCAAGCTAAGGCTTTTCGTGAGGTACAACTCAATGCCTATGGTCAAACTGTTTTATTGGCGGTTCAAGAGGTAGAGGACGCATTGGTTCGTGAAAACCTTCAGAAAGAGATCATCATTAAACTTGAAAGCCAGTTGGAATTAGCGGAACGTGCTTTTAATCAATTGCGGGTTGAGTACCTGAATGGATCAATTGCTTATTTAGATGTTCTTGTCACCTTGGATCAAATGCAACAATTGAAAAGAGAATTGGTGAACGAAAAATTAAATTTATTGCTATATCGACTTAGCTTATATCGGGCTCTTGCCGGAGGTTTTGAAAGCCCGATTGAAAATGAAGAAAATTTTAGCATTCAGGAAAACACAATCTCAACAAAATGACGCGAAAAAAAACCATATGGATAAGTTTGGGATTATTGGTTTGTAGCATTCTTATAGCCCTAGTCTTTTTTTGGACAGCGCCTGAGGCCGAAATGGAAGGTGCTTCTAAAACCACTGCAATGTTGGTAGATGTGGTACAGGCAGAACATGGGGATTTTAACCCTTCTGTGATAGCTACAGGCCTGGTGCAACCCGCAACAGACATTTCATTAAGTAACCAGGTTGGAGGAGAAGTGACACATATTGCCTCTCAATTCCTACCCGGTGCCTATGTAAAAAAAGGAGAGATGCTATTGCAAATTAATCCTGCAGATTATGAAAATACTTTAACACTTCGAAAAAGTGATCTGGCTTTGGCACAATCCGACTACGAAGTGGAATTGGGACGGCAGGATGTAGCAGTCAAAGATTATGAACTCATAGGTGATGAGTTGTCCTCCAAAAATCAAAACCTGGTACTAAGGAAACCTCAACTAGAAGCAGCAAAAGCCAATGTTAAAGCAGCAGAGGCTGCTGTAAACCAAGCCAATTTAGATTTGCAAAGAACTGCAATTCGGGCTCCATTTGATGCGCATATATTGTCTAGAAATGTAAATCTAGGTTCTCAAATCGCTCCGGCATCTGACTTGGGCAGGTTGGTGGGAATCGATGAATACTGGATCATTGCCAATGTACCACTATCCAAAATAAATTGGCTTGAAATAGGTGAGGGCAAAGAAGGTTCAGGGGCTCCTGTCAAAATTATTCACCCTTCTGCCTGGGAAGATGGCCAATTTAGGAAAGGAAATGTTTCTAGGTTGGTTGGAGCATTGGACGGCCAATCAAGATTGGCCAGGGTTATCGTAAGTGTTCCCGATCCTCTATTGCGTATAAACCCGGACTCCAATAAACCACAGCTGATCATAGGCACCTTTGTGGAAGTTCAAATTGAAGCTCGAAAATTAGAAAATGTAGCTCGGCTGGAAAGACAATTTATAAGACCCGGGAATACAATTTGGGTATTACAGGAGGGGAAATTAGAAATTAGGAAAGTCAATATTCTTTTTGAAGATGGGCAGTATGCCTATATAAGGGATGGTCTGGCAGCTTCAGACCAAATTGTTGCCACTGATTTGGCCACTGTAGTGGAAGGTTCTCCACTTCGATTGGAAGAAGATTAAACGGAAAAACCATGAAAGAAAAATCAAATCATGCGTTAGAGAAAGGTCCCATTGCTTTTATGGCCAGAAACCCGATCATCACCAACCTTTTGATGGCGATATTTCTGGTGGGAGGTGTTTATACCATGTATACCGTCCAGAAAGAGGTATTCCCTCAATTTCAATTGGACATTATTGAAGTATCTGTGGTCTATCCCGGAGCTGCTCCTGAAGAGGTGGAACAAGGCATTGTGCTTCCTGTTGAGGAAAAGGTGCGGGAAGTGCAGGGGATTATGGAAATAATATCTTCGGCCAATGAGGGGTCCGGTACCGTAGAAATTTGGTTGATTCCCGGCACAGATCGAATGAAAGCCTTACAGGACATCAACCAAGCCGTAAGTCGGATACAGACTTTTCCCGATGATATAGAAAGGCCTCAAATTGTATTGCAAAACCAACAGATGGATGTGATGCAAGTAGGGATCTATGGTAATGTAAATGTTTGGACCTTAAGGATTTTGGCTGAACGACTAAGGACCAGATTGCTCAGTGATGAGCAGATTACACAAGTGGAGATAGGCAATGTACCGGATTTCGTTACCCATGTAGAAATTCCTAGAAATACGTTGTTACAATATAATCTCACCTTGGGTCAGGTAGCTGATTTGATTGAAGCTTCAAGTAGGGATATCCCTGCAGGGTCGATAGAGACCTTGTCCGGCGAAATCCTACTTCGCATGGAAGAAAGGAAGCTTATTGCCGAAGAATTTGCTAATATAGATATTATTTCATCAGCTTCGGGAGCGACCATTAAATTGGGAGATATTGCCAGCATTAGGGATGGATTTGAGGAGGTTGGGTTCAATGGACAATTTGAACAACAAAACACCGTAGACCTGGAAGTATTCAGGATAGGAGATCAATCACCCTTAGAAATTGAGGAAAAGGTCAAAAATATTTTGACTGAATTTGAGCCCGGCTTGCCACCTGGGGTGAAAGTAAGAATAGAAAGTAATAGGGCCGAAGATTTTCGAGAAAGACTGTCTTTGCTAACAGAAAACGGACTAATGGCCATCGTCATTGTTTTGGTCATTTTAGGTTTATTTCTTGAATATAGGTTGGCTTTTTGGGTAATGATGGGGATGACGGTGTCCTTTGTTGGTGCCATGCTTTTTCTTCCCATTGTAGGGCTTAGTATCAATATGATCTCCATGTTTGGCTTTTTGATCGTATTGGGAATTGTGGTTGATGATGCCATTGTGGTAGGTGAAAATATCTATGAATTTCGACAAAAAGGCTATTCTTATATCGATGCTGCTATCCTGGGAGCAAAAGATGTATCAAAGCCGGTAATCATTAGTATTTTAACTACTGTAATCGCTTTTGTGCCTTTATTATTTATTCCGGGGGAAACCGGGAAATATTGGTGGCCATTGCCGGTAGTGGTGATTGTGGTTTTGTTTGTATCCTTATTTGAGGCATTATTTATTTTACCTTCCCATGTAACCAAATCTCCTAGGGTAAAAAAACACGCTTGGGTACAAAAACTGGAGACCTGGCAAGGTGCTATTGCTTCCGGCTTTAACAGGTTTATCAACAAACATTACAAACCTTTTCTTGACCTCTGTTTAAGAAATAGATACCTGACTTTTTCTGCTGCCATTTCATTATTGGTTTTGGTGGGAGGTTTTGCTTACAGCGACCATATGGGAACAGTCTTAATGCCGGAGGTGGCCGCTGATGAAATAGAAGCTGCTGTTCGTCTCCCTGTCGGGACTACAAATGACCAGGCAGCAAAAGTGGCCGTCGAAATTACAAACAATACCCACAAGATGTTTGAGGATTATGATTTGTATAAGGTGGCCTATGGTGTCAAAACCAATGTTCGTGGTAAGGATTTTATTGATGTAGAAATTGTCATGAAACCACCGGATCAGAGAGACATGGGTCCTAAAGAATTGATAGAAATATGGCGGGACAATATTGGTGACATAAAAGGAGTGGATCAAATTAATTTTGAAGCTGAACGTGGTCCGGGTGGAGCTCGGCAAGACATAAGTGTGGACCTGAGTCATCCTGACATTGAAGTTTTGGAAAGGGCCAGCCAGGCTTTTTTGGAACGCGTAGAATCCTTTACAGAAACCCGTGATGTAAGCGACAATTACAATAAGGGAAAACGACAATTAGGCTTTGAATTGCTTCCTGAAGGCCGAAATCTGGGCTTAACACCCAATATGGTGGGGCAGCAGGTTAGGGATGCCTTTTTTGGCGCATTGGCCATGCGGCAACTGAGGGGGATCAATGAGTTTGAGATAAGAGTAAAACTTCCCCTTGAGGAGCGAAAAGACATCAACTATCTGGAAGAATTTATCATTCAGGCACCCAATGGAGTATCTGTTCCATTGTTGGATGTAGTTCGGGTCACGGAAGGGGAGACTTTTACCAATATCAACAGGAGAGATGGAAAAAGAGTGGTGAATGTAGGAATGGACGTTGAGCCTCCAGCCGCACAAACCAGGGTGCTTAAAGCGCTAAACCAACAAGTATTGCCACAGCTCAGAGCTGATTTTCCCGGAATTGCTTGGACTTATGAAGGAAGTCAAGCACAAATGCGGGAATCGACTGAAGCCCTCTGGTCGGGCTTTATTATCGCTATGCTTTTGATTTTCTGCCTTTTGGCAATTGCATTGAACAGTTATTCCCAACCTATCATAATAATGTTGGCCATTCCATTTGGAATTGTTGGAGCGGTTATTGGGCATATTCTTTTAGGTTACGATCTTTCTTTAGTTAGCCTTATGGGAGTAATCGCCTTATCAGGGGTGGTGGTCAACGATTCCTTAATTATGATTGACTATGCCAATAAAGCTCGTAAAGAGTTTTCAGCTTACGAGGCCATCCATGAAGCAGGTGTAAGGCGTTTTAGACCTATTATTTTAACAACCTTGACCACTTTTGGAGGATTGACCCCAATCATTCTTGAAACTTCTAGTCAGGCATTTCAGCTAATTCCGATGGCCATTTCATTAGGCTTTGGAATCATTTTCGCCACGGCCATTATTTTGGTTATTGTTCCGAGTCTATATATGATCTTTGAAGATTTGAGAGAAGCTGTAAAGCCCCAAGAAAAGAACAAAAATCTGGCTTAATTAAGCAGTTAATATGTGATTAATCTTTTTTCTCACCAGCAATTAATTTTAAAGTCTAGGCATTTTGGGGCAAAGGTTTCCTGCTAATCAGTGCCCAAAGGGGTTTTCCGTTTTCAGAAGCCCTGGCACCAATTGAAATGAGGAGACTTTTGGTAGTGTCTTCATCTGCTCCAATTACATGTTGTAGTGTCTGCAGATCTCGCCATTCATTAGCATCATCTGATAACATTTTCAAAAGTAAATCTTTCCTCGCTTTGTCTTTTCTGGCGGCAGCCTTTTCTTTTAAAAAATGTGCCAACCAAGTTCCTGCCAGGGTCGATAAGGACCCTATTACTACTCCTGAAAAACCGATAAAAGCAATCCATATATTTTCGGACATATATTTATTCTATTGGTTATCAACATTTTAAAATACATTTTTTTAACTACTGTACCAACATTTTATTCAAAACTATTTCGGAATCTATAAAAATAGAATGGTCAATTACACTATTATTTACTAATACAATCACCAGTGGTTTGGTATAAATCCTTAGCTGGTTTTGAAATATAAAATGATTCGTTTTCAGTTTACCGAAATTTAGTGAAGAAATATAAATAGTGGTATAACCTCCAGAAAATCCCTTCCTTAAAGAAATTTATTAAAAAAAATTAGTCTTTAGATACTGAACTAAATGTATTTTAAGGCGCTCTTTTTCAATATCTTAATCAAAATAAATTATGAACCCCAGGGGTATTTAATTTGCGGAATTTATAAAAAAGTTAAAAATAAATTAAACCTAGAGAGGGATGACTACTCAACCTGCGTCTAAAGAAGAAAATAAAAAAACAATAAATGAAAAAGATATTCATAATGCTCGCAATGGTTGCTTTTACTTCAATGGCTTATGCTCAAGTAAAGAGACCTGAACCTCCAACAACAGATGAAATCATAGAGATGGCTACCAAAGAACTGGGCTTATCCGATGAGCAGGTAATCGAATGGAAAAGCATTCACGAAAAATATGCTGATGTTATGAAGTCCCGAAAAATGGCCAAAGAAGCAAGGGCAAAAATCGATAATGAATTGAAGGCCACTTTAACTGGAAACCAGCTGGAAACTTATTTAGAAATAAAGAAAGAAAGAGAAAACCAACGACCAGCTAGGAGACCTCGGGAATAATGAGATTTAATTCATCTTTAATGAAAGGTCACCATTACTTCTTTCATTCAGCAACAAGAAATTGATGCAGTATTGTTTGAACTCAAATTTGACTAAAATGAAAAAAATGAAAATAAAACCCTTATTAGGGTATTCAAAATACCTGTATTTATTGCCTTTACTATTTGCTTTAGCTTCTTGCGTGGATGAAGTTAAGGATATTGTTGATGGGGAGGAAGAGGAAGTTGAGCTGATCATTGATGATACTGATTTTGAAGCTATTGACTGGACCACAGGTACACATAGCAATGATGCAGCCCCTGATTTTGATGAAGTATTCAATGATCAAGCGGTAAAAAGGCTGGATATTGTTATCACTGAAGATCGCTGGCAAACCATGCTAGGGGATATGACCAATATATATGGCACCTTTGGATCTCGTGGTGGGGGAGGTGGTCCCGGTGGTGGTGGATTTGGTGGAGGTGCCGGCAATTTCCCCGATGAAGACCCTGTTTTTGTACCTGCTGAAGTATATTATGAAGGGAAAGAATGGTACCGAGTAGGCCTCCGCTTTAAAGGCAATTCAAGTTTACAAAGTAGTTGGCAATCAGGCATATTAAAGTTGTCCTTTAAACTAGATTTTGATGAATTTGAGGATGATTATCCACAAATCAAAAACCAACGCTTTTATGGTTTCAAGAAGTTAAGTTTGAAGAACAACTACAACGATAAATCCATGCTGAGAGAAAAGGTGGCGACCGAGATTTTTCGAGATGCAGGATTAGTTGCTTCACATACGGCCTTTTATACCGTATATGTTGACTATGGAGATGGCCCGATTTATTTTGGGTTATATACCATGGTAGAGGAGGTAGATGATACCCTCATTGATACCCAATACGCTGATAACGATGGCAACTTATACAAACCTGATGGTGATGCAGCCAGTTTTGCTTATGGGACTTACGATGAAGATGAATATGTGAAAAAGACCAATGAAGACGAGGCTGATTTCTCCGATGTAGAAAGTTTATTGACCGTATTGCATGATGCTTCCAGGACCTCTGATCCGGCCATCTGGAGATCAAATCTTGAGGAAGTGTTTGATACCGATGTTTTTCTTAAGTACCTGGCGGTTAATACCATCATTCAAAATTGGGATACTTATGGACGGATGACGCATAATTATTATTTGTACAATGATCCGGACACTGATAAATTGAACTGGATTCCTTGGGACCATAATGAGGCCCTTCAAAGTGGAAACCAGCAGGGAAGTTTACCATTAAATTTCTCCGGCCTGAATGCCTCTAGTTGGCCATTGATAGGTTATTTGTATGCAGACGAGGTATATAAGGCAAAATATGATGCCTATGTAGCAGAAGTTATCAATGGAGCATTCAATACCAGTACGGTACAAGCAAAATACACCACTCATGCTGCTTTGGTAGAACAATATGCCACCAGTGAAATCAATGGCTATACCTTCTTGAATAGCAGTGGGGACTTTCAAAATGCAGTAAGCACCTTAATGTCCCATGCCACATCCAGAACAAATGCGGTAAGTAATTACCTTAATGATTAAAAAAATAGTTCATTCAAATATTTAATACCCGATTATAGTTATAAGTAAGTTTAGGTTGTTTATGTTCACCAGTACCGGGAGAAGTGATTTCTTAGAAAAAACTTCTTCAGGTGCTGCTTTTTTTGTTGTCATGGAATAATTAAAACCGGATGATGCAACAGGATCTCCTGAGCTTTCTCGGGGATAGTTGAAATCACAAAAAAAAACTGACTGTTTGGATATTACTACGTAGAAATTGAAGTAGTTACTTCGTTTTTAATTTGAAGGTAATTTCACCATTTAATAGGAGGTCTATATCCTATTTCGGGTTAAAGTTTAACAATGTTTCCTAGACCTAAGAACAAGAGTGATTTTTTGAGTTTTATAAATATTGATTAAATAATTCTATTCATATTGGGTTCAATTCAACCAGGATTTTGTACCTTATAAAGGTAACCTTACAGATAAACCCTTGAGAAAAAATACAGTATGTTTATTGTTCCTTTTTATTACCTGCCTACCTGGGTTTTCCCAAGAGGAGCTAGCGAAGAGCATTCTTAGAGAAGTTAAAGATCATTTAGAAGGTATAAGTGATTTTTCTGCTGATTTTACCTATAGCATTGAAATCAAGACTAATCCAACACGGGTCTCTAAAAATGGAAAATTCCATTATGCCAAAGGCAAATTTGTGGTAATTATGGAGGACCAGGAAATATACAGTGATGGTAAGTCTTTGTGGATACATTTACCCGGTGAGGAAAATTCAGAAGTTAACATTATGAATTATGATCCGGAAGAAAGCTTTAATTTTGACCTCATTTTTTCTCCAGTGTATGAAACGGCGACCAAGTCAATATATGAAGGTAAAAAATCGGTAAATGGAGTAACTTATGACCAAGTTTATCTTCAATTTTCCAATCCGGAACTGGAGTATCATCAGGTCAGGCTATGGATCAATGAAACTTCAAAAATCCAGGAGAAAGTTGTCCTTGTCAATAAAATGCAAACCATTACTACTTACGAATATACAAACATCAAAATAGATCAGGGACTTCCGGAAAGTACATTTGTTTTTGATACTGACAACTTTCAGGGAGAAATTTATGATGAAAGGTGAGGACTCTTAAAATTATTTTTCGTCCAAATAAAACTCAAATTCCTACCCTTTTATCCATTGAATCGGGTAAATATTTAATACGCCATAAGTAACCTTATTTATCTTCTATTTCAACAGCAGAGCCACCTTCCATCCAATTCGGAAATACCTCTCCCAATCCTTCGACCATAAACTGAACGGCAATTGCAGCAACTATTAAACCAAATAATCGAGTAAACCCTACAAAAACAATGTCATCTACCTTATTTTCTACTTTATAGGAAAAACTGAAGACGATAAAAAGTAAAAAATAACTGAGCAATAAAACACCGGATAGTCCTACATAAGTAGTTGAACCACTTGCTCGGAAACTGTACAATAATACGGTAGTAATAGATCCGGGCCCGGCCAACATCGGAATGACAAGCGGAACCATTACTTTTTCAAACCTAAGCTTGGCCAGCCCAAAATTGGTATCAGCCTCTTCTTTTAACTCTTCTAGTTTGGTAGCAGATCCATTAATCATTGACAATGCAGTGAACATCAATAGAAACCCACCGGCAATCTTAAAAACTTCTATATCGATATTAAAAAATACCAAAATATATTTTCCCAAAATTAAAAATAAAAGTAAGGTCACGAAGGAAGTCCCTGTAACCATAAGGGCAATTTTTCTTCTTACTTTTGGTGTGGCGTCTCCGGTCATTTCATACCAAATGGGTATAAGGCCAATGGGATTTACCATGGCCAACATTGCTGCTAAAAAGTTTAGATTCAGGTTCCAATCCATATTAAATCGTATTGGGATTAAACATCAGAAATATTTAGCAGAATGCATGCCAGTTTTGAATTGAACAGTTAAATACCAAAATCTCCCATCGGTAAAAAAAGGGTGTTTGTATAGGCAATAGTGGCAAACGTCTATCACACTTTAATAAAATAGCATATTATCCCACCTTTAAAGTGTTAATCTAAAACACTTTAAAAAATGAAACGGTACCTTCTTATATTTAGCTTATTTTTTGTGCAGCCCATCAGTGCACAGGAAGTTGCACCCAGCCCGGAAATTTGGTCACTGGAAGATTGTATAAATTATGCCCTTGAGAATAATATCACTGTTAAAGATGCTGTACTGAACACAGATTTGGCGGAAGTAGATTATGACAGGGCCAAATCCGCCAGATTGCCGAATTTGTTTGGAAGTGCTTCACAAACATTTACCAGTGGTAACAGTATAGATCCCATTACCAGTGATTTCGTCTCTGAAAAAATCAATAGTAACAATTTAGGTATCAACAGTTCCATGACCCTTTATCAAGGCAATCAACTGAACAACCAGATTGAACAAAATAAATTGCTGATGGAGCAAAGTATTTTTCAAGAAGAAGTAGAGAAAAATAACATTGCCCTAAATATTTTAGAGACCTATTTACGTGCTCTTTACAGCAAAGAAAGTATTAGCATTGCAGAGAACAACTTGGAAGCTTCTGAAAAAGAAGTGCTACGTGCCAAAGCGAGATTGGATGCAGGCACCATCTCCTTATCTGATTATACAGAAGCGCAAAGCCAGGCAGCAACAAACAAGTTCAATGTAATCACGGCAAAAAACACCTATGAGCAATATATCATTGATCTAAAACAATTGTTGGAATTGTCTCCAACACAGGAGTTTGCCATCCAAACCATTGACAAAGAACTGGATTTAATAAATCTTGAACTTAATAAGACAGCCATTTATTACAAGGCGCTTCAATTTTTACCGGAGGTTGAGGTAAGCGATCTTAATATCGCCATCAATGAAAAAGAATTGGCCATTGCCAAAGGGGCATACAAGCCTACCTTATCCTTGAATGGTAGTGTAGGTACCGGTTATACCAGTATCAATTACCTTTCTTTTTCAGATCAATACAATTCCAATTTTAACCAAAGACTTGGATTGACCTTAACCATTCCGATTTTTAACAGAAATCAAACCAAATCAGCAGTAAAATCCGCCGTTTTGAATATAGAAAAAGCGCAGATTCAAAAGCAAAATACAGAAAAAGTCATCTACAAAAATGTTGAAACCGCCTATCAAAATGCCGTTTCAGCCCAAGAGCAACTGCTTGCTGCAAAATCCTCTCAGGAAGCGGCCGAACAATCTTACAACCTTGCACAGAAAAAATATGAACTTGAAGATTTGAGTACTACAGATCTGGTAATCAGTCAGAACACCTATACCAATGCCAGGCAAAATTACTTGCAGGCCAAGTATTTAAATATTCTGTACAACCAATTGTTACAATTTTATCAGGGAAACGACATTAAACTATAATTAATTTTAAAATGAAAACTAAAAAATATGTCATCGTTGGCAGCATTCTATTGGTAATACTTGCTCTTGTAGCCTACAAATTTATCAAAGGAGAGGATGCTGTGGTAATGGAAGCGAAAACGGTTAAAGCCAAAAAGGCGGATGTTACTACCTTGGTCACCGCCACCGGCACCATGGAACCCATCACACAGGTGGAAGTGGGTACACAGGTTTCAGGGGTAGTAGAAAAAATATATGTAGATTATAACAGTGAGGTAAAAGAAGGACAGCTTATTGCCGAGTTGGACAAGACAAACTTAAAAGCTGCCCTTACCCAAAACCAAGCTGCTTATGACAATGCTTTAAGTCAGAAAAAATATACCGAAACCATTTTTGAAAGACAAAAGAAGCTATATGAAAATAAAGTGATTAGTAAGTCTGATTATGATGAAGCGCTTTACAGTTATGAAACAGCCAAAGGTACTGTCACGCAGCGTTTGTCTGACCTTCAAGCAGCCAAAACCAATTTGGGTTATGCCAATATTTATTCACCAATTGATGGGGTGGTTCTTTCTCGTGACATCGACGAAGGGCAAACAGTAGCGGCCAGTTATAGTACACCGACATTATTTACCATTGCACAGGATTTGAAAGAAATGCAAGTGGAAGCAGATGTGGATGAAGCTGATATCGGATATGTCAAAGAAGGACAACGCGTAACCTTTACCGTTGATGCCTATATAGGAGAAACTTTTGAAGGTGAAGTGACGCAGGTTAGATTGGATCCAACAATTACTTCAAATGTGGTGACTTATACTGTGGTCATCCGGGCAGATAATCCAGATCTTAAATTGAAACCTGGCCTGACAGCTACAATTTCTATTTATACCCTGGAATTAAATGATGTGCTTACTGCTGAGGCCAAGTCCATAAATTTTAAACCGGATGTTGAAAGCTTGAATGAATACAATATGCAAAATAATTTGCCACCTACTAAATCAATTAAGCAGGGCGAAAAGACCCAGGTGTGGGTTTTAAATCAAGACCATTCACTGACTGCTAAAACTGTAGCTATTGGAGCTAGTGATGGGGTAAATGTTCAAATTCTAACTGGTATTAACCAGGGCGATGAATTGGTATACAGCTTAAAACAAACCAGCCAGGAAGTTGCAAAAGAAGCTAGTAGCGAAAGTCCTTTTATGCCACAAAGACCAGGTGGAGACCGTAAAAAATAAAATAGCCATGAGCAAAGAAATCATTAACATAAATGAACTAAAGCGCTCCTTCACCATGGGAACGGAAACAGTTCACGCACTAAAAGGAATCTCTTTTACAATAAATAAAGGAGAGTTTGTTACTATAATGGGCTCAAGTGGTTCTGGGAAGAGTACTTTGCTGAACATATTAGGTTGTTTGGATCAACCAAGTTCCGGAAGTTATGAGATAGATGGTGTCAGTATAAAGGATTTAAGTAAAAACCAGTTGGCGAACATAAGGAATGAAAAAATTGGGTTTATTTTTCAATCCTATAATCTACTCCCCAGAACCACAGCCATAGAAAATGTAGAATTGCCACTATTGTACAATAGAAAAGTAAATTCGGCAGAAAGAAAATCCAGCGCCATAAAGGCATTGGAAATGGTTGGGCTAGGGGATAGGTTACACCATACCCCCTCCCAACTTTCCGGAGGTCAACAGCAACGTGTGGCCATTGCGAGATCACTGGTTAACAATCCGGTCATGATTCTTGCTGATGAAGCTACTGGTAACCTGGATACCCGAACCTCCTATGAAATCATGTCCTTGTTTCAGGAATTAAATCGAAAAGGAATCACCATCACCTTTGTGACGCATGAGCCTGATATTGCATCTTTCAGTAACAGAACCATTGTACTCAAGGATGGCAATATAATCAAGGATTATTTCAATACTAATATTTTATCTGCTGAGAAAGAATTGGCAGCATTACCCATTGAAGATCATTAATCATGAGAATTATAAACTTATTGAAAGTTGCTTTTAAAGCCATTGTTCTCAATAAAATGAGAAGTCTATTGACGATGCTAGGGATCATTATTGGTGTAGCATCGGTTATAGCCATGCTGGCCATAGGGGAAGGCTCTAAGGCCAGTATAAGGGAAAGTATTTCCAGTATGGGATCCAATATCATCACCATTCGTCCGGGAGCTGAAGTGCGAGGAGGGGTAAGAGGGAGTTCCGGTGACATGCAAACATTAACCTTTGAGGATTATGAAGCCATCCGGGATGAGGCTACCTTATTGAGTCATATAACCCCCATGGTCAATGGAGGAGGACAAGTGATCAACGGGTCTAATAACTGGCCCTCAACTATCTATGGTGTAAATCCCGAATACCTGGACATCAAAGTAGTAGATCTTCAAAGTGGAAGTATGTTTACCCAAGCGGAAGTACAATCAGCAGCAAAGGTGGCCTTAATTGGGCAAACCGTTGTAGATAATGTTTTTCCTGATGGTGCCAGTCCGGTAGGGAAAATGATTCGATTCAACAATATCCCATTTAAAGTAATTGGTGTATTGGAAGAAAAAGGTGAAAATACATTTGGCCAAGATCAAGATGATGTGGTCATTGCACCTTATACCACGGTTCAGAAACGAATTCTTGCCATAGACTATCTAAATCAGGTAATGGCATCAGCTGTAAGCGAGGAAGATGCCCCTGAAGCCGTAAATCAAGTAATTGATATCATGCGGATTCAGCATCAATTAAGGGATGATGAAGAGGATAATTTTAGCGTACGCTCTATGGAAGAATTGATTTCTACATTTAGTTCCACCACAGAAATGTTGACCATATTGTTGGTAGCTGTTGCCAGTATATCTTTGTTGATTGGAGGAATAGGTATCATGAACATCATGTATGTTTCTGTAAAAGAGCGTACCAAGGAGATTGGCCTTCGCATGGCAATAGGGGGAAGGGGATCAGATATATTAATGCAGTTCCTTATTGAGGCCATACTCATTAGTATTACCGGTGGTTTGCTTGGAGTAGTATTGGGCTTAGGGGCTACGGTTTTTATTGAAAAGTTCTTACATTGGCCAACCAGTGTAGCCTTGTATTCAATTGTTGTTTCTTTTGCAGTATGTGCGATTACCGGAATCTTTTTTGGATGGTATCCGGCTAGAAAAGCTGCAGCACTGGATCCGATCACAGCTTTACGATACGAATAATTAATATGGAGTATAACAAGAAAATAACGACCTTTTCTCACCTTTTGGTGTGGTTTGTTTTATTCAGCATGCCTTATGTCCTGTCCAATGGGCAGGAACAAGAGTTCAATCGGGTAATTGCTCATTTCTGGATTCCTTTGGTATTTTATGCCATTATCTTTTATGTCAATTATTTTCTTTTTATTGACCGATTTTTGTTCCAAAAGAAAATGCTTGAATTTATTGGGGTCAATATTATCTTGTTGGTACTTTTATTATGGATAAGAGAAGGGTTAGACAATACTTTCTTTACTGAGCTTGTAAGAAAACCTCGAGAGGATGGAGACAATGGCCCTTCCTTTAAGATGTTTATTTATGTTCAGTTACTTTCCTATATGGCTCCATTGATTTTTGCCATTGCCATAAAAACTACCCAACAATGGGTTAAAACTGAGGCTGAAAGCAAGGAGGCTGCTAATTATCAATTAAAAACTGAATTACAACACCTGCATTATCAGTTACAACCTCATTTTTTCTTTAACTCCTTAAACAATATTTATTCGCTTGTGGATATTTCTCCGGAAGAGGCCAAAAAATCAATCCACAGTTTAAGTAAGCTGATGCGTTATATGCTTTATGAAACAAATTTGGAAAAAGTCCCCTTATCCAAAGAAATTGATTTTATGAAGAAATACATTGAGTTGATGAAGCTAAGGGTTTCTGATAAAACAACGGTTAACTATCATTTTCCCACTATTAACACAGGCATCACGATTGCACCCTTGTTATTTATTTCTTTGATAGAAAATGCATTCAAACATGGTATTTCAGCCAGCAACGAAAATTTGATTGAAATGGATATGAAATTGGACAATGATATTGTGGTTTTTAAAATTGAAAATGATAACTTTCCGAAAAAAGTAGCCGATAAAAGTGGTTCTGGTATTGGGATTCAAAATCTTGAAAAACGATTGCAGTTGTTATACCCTAATAAATATCAATTTAAGCATGAGCTAATTGAGAATCGTTTTTTGGTTACTTTAAGGATAGAAACTGCTTAAAATTGAATGAAGAATTTAAAAATTTCATGTCTGATTGTAGATGATGAACCTATGGCATTGAACCTTGTGGAAAGTTATGTGAATAAAACACCCTTTCTGGATTTAAAAGGAAAATGTAGTAGTGCCATTGAAGCCATGGAATTTTTAAAATCCACACCCGTTGATCTGCTTTTTCTAGACATTCAAATGCCTGACCTTACCGGTATTGAATTTTCTAAAATGCTTCCCAAAGATACCCGAGTAATTTTTACGACTGCCTTCGACGAGTATGCCTTGGAAGGATTTAAGGTGGAAGCCTTGGACTATTTATTGAAACCCTTTGATTATGCTGAGTTTTTGGCGGCAGCGAATAAGGCCAGTACTTGGTTTAATTTGGTCAGAGGAAAACAAACAGCTCCTGAGCAAGTAGAGAATAATGAGTTTTTATTTGTAAAATCTGAATACAAGCAGGTTAAGATCAAACTGTCTGAAGTGTTGTACTTTGAGGGATTGAAGGATTATATCAAAATTTGGCAAAAAGACCAATCCAAGCCTATTTTGACCCTGATGAGCCTTAAATCTTTAGAGGATGAATTACCTGAAAGTCAATTTATGCGGGTGCATCGTTCTTTTATTGTCTCTCTTAATAATATAAATGTAATCGAACGCAGCCAGATCCTAATCAATGATCAGCGCATCACCGTTTCTGATCAATACAAACCCAAATTTTTAGCTTTTATCAATGGCCATTCATTTAATTAAGATTCTAAAAATGATTTAAGCTAGTTTTCTGTGGCTTTCTTTCTATGTATATTTTTTATTACCTTTAGTATTAGGTGAATTCAATATTTTCTTGGTTTTAATATGGAGTTGAAACATAGTGATATCACAGAAAAGATTATCGGAGCCTCTTTTGAGGTTCATAAATTTTTGGGCAATGGCTTTCAAGAGGTCATTTATCAGCGGGCTCTAGCATGGGAAATGAGACAGTTGAATCTTGAATTTGCCAGAGAAATTGAACAAGACATTTTTTACAAAGGCCTAACAAAACCAATCGGAACTCGAAGAGCTGATTTTGTAGTAGAAGGAAAAGTTTTAGTGGAGCTTAAAGCTAAAATTCATTTAGAAGACGTTCATTTGGCCCAAGTGCTGAACTATTTAAAAGCTTATAGGTTAAAAGTCGGGCTACTGATTAACTTCGGAAGTAAAAGTCTCACATTTAAGCGATTGGTGTTGTAATTGACGTTTGAATCACGGATTAAACGGATGAATCACGGATTAAACGGATTACACAGATTTCACTGAATAAAAAAATCCGTGAAATCTGTGTAATCCAATAAAATCCGTTATAAAATCTGCGAAATTTTTTGGAGATCATTACAAATTTAATCGTACTCAAAATCCGTGCAATCCGTGTAATCCAATAAAATCCGTGATTCCGACATTATATTAATCGACAACCTCCTCAAATAAAGAAGCGTCAATTCCCGGTATCAATTTCAAGGAGTTTTTATAGTAGATTTTTTGAAGGACAGGGTCGGGGAGGCCTAGGCCATACATCTTCCAATGGGCATGCCGCTTTCTGTAATAATCAAAATATTCATCATAAGTCTCCAAAACCCTAAAATAAGTAGAATACTCTTGCTTATTATAACTGTCTTTTCCCATCAAAACCCTGTCTTGATATTGAATCAACCAATTTCTGGCGGTAATAGGTTGCCTTCCCAATTCAGCAAGCACTGCCCCTAACTCCGTATATACATTGGGCATTTCATCTAAAATTTTTCCTAAGCGTGTCAAATCATTCCCAAACCAACCCAAGTGTGCCGCTATAAATTTTGTTTGGGGATGTTTTCTGAAGATGTTATGTTGTTCGGCCATTACTTCTTCAAACGAAGGGTTGTTTTCTGGGTCCTTGTACCTGCTGGGGTACTGTTTTAACTCCAGCCATCGTTCATTGTATTTGTCTTTAGGTAGCCAGAAAGCCGCCGGCTCACCGGTGTGGATCAAAACTGGGATCCCTAATTCTCCACATTTGGCCCATATAGGGTCTAATCGAGGATCATCTACCCGGATCCTGTTTCCTTCATTGTCTTTATCTGTCAAACCAAGGCTTTTATAAACCTTTAGTCCCTTGGCCCCCATTTTTACGGCATTCTCCATTATAGCAAGAGAATTTTCCGGCCAACCTTCATCATCCAATTTTTCAAAGTCAATATTCATAAAAAGTACAAAACGATCGCTATACTTTTTGTTGACATTATCAAGTGACCATTCGAGGTACTTCCCCCTAAAACCACTCAAATTAACCATTACGGCCATATTAAGCTCATCCATTTCGGCCACCAATTTATCAAGGTTTTGGATGGGCATGGTAAATTGATGATTGTGAACATCTACGAATGGATATTTGGCTTGGGTCAATAGATGTTCCGGAACCTTTAAAGTAGACACAGGTTCGTAGGCTTCCACGTCCATTACATGCAGTCGATATTGTATTTTTCCAATCAGCCAATAGCTAAATCCTAGAAAAAGCAATATTGAAAAGGCCAACCACAGCCATTTCTTTTTGGAGAAGCCCATTGTTTATTGAAGGGCTACTGGTATGGTAAAGATCACATCGTCCCATTTAAAGTTGATCACTGCACCGGGTCCTGAAGACTCAATGGCAATGGTAAAAGTCTCAACAATCGTAGGATTCTGCTCTACGGGTGCTTCTACAGTCAAAACATCAAGTTCATGATCAGGTTCTGCTACACCAAAGAATACATCAACTTCACTGTTTAAGGTGACTTTAAATACATCAGGGCCCGGAACTGCATACATCCTATAAGTACCTGCTTCCAACGGCTTTCCACCAAAGACAACATCTTTGTTAAAACTGATTTCTGTGGCAGCATTGGCTCCTAATCGCCAATATTGACCATATGGTTGTAGGGCATCGTCTTCTGCTTCTCCAAAAATTAGCCTGCCTTTTTTGGATGGTTGGCTGTAATCAACAGTAATTTCCAATCCACCTTCATTGTAAGTTGTAGTGGATGGAGGACTTGCCGGTGTGGCTATAAATAATCCGTAGATTACCCAAATAATAAAAATTAAAACAATTACACCTGCTCCAATTAAAATATTCTTTTTCATGATTGCGTTGTTTAGAATTTGAATTTACACAATTTTTATTGCTTTAGCTTTAAAAAGCCCTCACATTAGTAGGTACAACTATTTTAGAAGACAAAATTTATTTTAACCCTTAATAGATAGCAGTGAGAAAACAATGCCTAAATGTTTTGTTTTAATCAATCCGGCAATGAAAATGCCATTACCGATCCGGCTGTATTTTTTGAATTCCCACCAACGGAAAGTACGATGTACTGTTTGCCATCCACTATATAGGTACTTGGATTGGCATTGGCAAACCCGGGTAAGTCGATTTCCCAAAGCTTTTTTCCCGTATCTTTGTCAAAAGCCCGGAATTTGTTGTCCCGCGTTCCTGCTATAAAAACAAGTCCTCCTGCAGTAACTGTGGGACCGGCAGAACCCGCTTCACCCGTCTCTTGTATACCTTCTTGTAGCTCAGGCTTATTGCCCAGAGGAACACTCCAGGCATAGTCTCCTGTATTTAAATTAATTGCATGCAGCTTTCCCCAAGGTGGTTTTATACCCGGTCTTCCTTTCGAATCTCTGAAATACCCGTAAGCTGTAAGGTTCAGGTACCTGCTAAGACTGCCTTTGGTTTGGCCGGATGGTGATGCTCCTTGGTTATTATTTATTTCTTCTAACAAAGATTTTTCTTGTTGGGGGCTTCCTTTGCTTTCATTCTCGAAGAGGTAAGACAAAATAGCTTCTTCCTTGGTTTTATCAGTTATTACACTGGAAAAACTAGGCATTTTACCTCCTCCTTGCTTTATTTTGTTAAGCACATCACCTTCGCTGATTCGACCTTTTAATCCCACTAGGGAAGGATTTCCTTGCTCATCTCCATTTCGATCTCGTCCATGGCAACTGACACAATAGGTGTTATATATCGATTCTCCTTTCCTATAAACGGACAGGTTGGTGATGGCATTTTCCGGCTCTACCTTCTTCATGAGCATGATTTCCGGTGAATTATATGATCTAACATATAGCAGGCCGGTGCTGGCATCAAAAGCCGCACCACCCCAACTTGATCCTCCGCGTGAACCCGGAAACTGTAAGGTTCCTCTCAAGGATGGAGGTGTAAAAAGTCCCTCATATCGATAAGACCGAAATAATTTTACCAACGAATCCCGAGAGGAAGGCGAGTAATTGGCAAGATCTGTTTCGTCCAAATATTGCTTGGTATAGGGTGCAGGTTTTAGTGGAAAGGGCTGAGTCGGCCAAGCTTCTTCACCGGGAACATCGGAAGCTGGTACAGGCCTTTCTTCGATTGGAAATAAAGACTCTCCGGTTTCTCGGTCCAGTACATAAAGAAATCCTACTTTGGAAGTTTGAGCTACGGCATCTATATTTTTGCCATCATGCTTTACGGTTACCAAATTGGGAGGTGCAGGCAAATCGTAGTCCCAAAGATCGTGATGTACCGTCTGAAAGTGCCAGATGTATGCGCCCGTTCGGGCATCGACGGCCACTATGGAGTTGCCAAACAAGTTTTTTCCTTTGCGGTCTGCTCCATAATAATCGTAAGCCGGGGATCCGGTAGAAAAGAAGACCATCCCACGGGAAGCATCCAAACTAAAACCTCCCCAGCTGTTGGCACCACCGGCATACTTGTATGCATCCTTTGGCCATGATTCATAGCCAACTTGTCCTGGTAATGGGATCGTATGAAAAGTCCAAACCAACTCACCAGATCGTACATTATAGGCCCTAACATGCCCCGGCTCTGCACCATAGAGCTCTGAAACCTCAGTGCCCAAGATTAATAAATCTTCGAAAATAATACCCGGTGAAGTAGGGATCACCGATATTTTATCCGGATCACCACGCATACCTTCATTTAAGTCCACCTTACCTTCGTTTCCAAAAGAGGAGATTGGAATTCCGGTAGAAGCATCAATAGCAAAAAGTTTATCCCCACCGGTAAAAAGAATACGTTTGTCTGTTCCATCCTCCCAATACGCTACACCTCTTTTGATTCCGCCTCCTCGCTCACCATCAAAAGGATCAAAACTCCATTTTAATTCTCCATTGGCGGCATCAATAGCAAATAGTCGGCCTCTTGCAGAGGTGCTGTACAAGACATCATCTATGACAATCGGGTTGCTTTCACTGTTTTGTGGTCTGTCCCCGGTAATGCTGTCATTGGGTTCAAAAACCCAGGCCACAGTAAGTTGGGATATATTTTCCTTGTTGATTTGATCAAGTTTCGAGTAACTGGTACTTGCATTATCGGCTTTATAAATGCCCCAATTGGAATAGCTATCCTCTTTTTTTGAACTACAGCTTCCACACCATAACAAAAGTAGAATCATTAGGAGCAACCCGTAAGGTAAAGGGTAAGTCCATTTTTGGGGTCTTGCTGAGAAGTTGGCTTTCATTTTACAGTTTTCTAGGGTTGACTGTGTGTAAATTAATAAAGTTTTTGCAAACGAGAACCTAGTAATTTACTTTACCACTTTTGCCCTGATTTTAGTGACTTCACTAGGGTTGATGGGACTGGCTTTGTTTCCCCATCTGTTTCGGATATAAGTGGTGATAGAAGCTACCGCAAGATCATCCAGAATATTTGCATGGGGAGGCATATAGCCGTTAAAAGTTTTTCCTCGAACAGTGATTTCTCCTTGTATGCCATTTAAAATTGACTCCACGAGGATTTTAGGGTCTCCTAACACACGCTCAGATTGAGCGAGGGGAGGGAAGCGGTTATTATCCCCTTGCCCATTTCGTTGATGACAGGTAGCACAGTAGGTATTGTAAAGAATGCCTCCTTCAAGCAGTGAGCCTTTATCCAAATTATCCACTCCTTCAACAGGTGTTTTGATGTATGTTTTATCTGCGGTTAGTTGGTCCATTTCTTTCAGTTGCTTTTCACCAAACTCCGCTTTACTTCCTTTGTACATGACCCGCCAAATTTTGCCTTTATTGGAATCGGATATATAAAGGGATCCATCCGGACCTTCGGCCAATCCCATAGGTCTGTATAAGGCATCTCCTGTATTTTCTACGGTATCTACTCCGGCAAAACCATCCGCAAATACCTCCCAATCAGCTGCTACGCCATCCACTAAAGGAACAAAAGCGACTATAAAACCTGATTGTGGATATGGCGAGCGATCTGTGGAGCCGTGAAAGGCAATAAAAACACCCTCTTGGTAGCGAGCCGGAAATTGGTCTCCTTGGTAAAACAACAGTTCCATAGGAGCCCAATGACCTGGAAATCCAACTACAGGTAGGTCAAACTTGGAAGCCCTACCTACTATTTTGCCATCTCCACCATAGCCGGGCGACAATACATTTTTGCCTTGGAAATGATCATAATAGGCATAAGGCCATCCAAAATCAGCTCCTTGGGTTATTTTAACTAATTTCTCGGAAGGAAGCACTGCTGCCTGCCAGGAAGAGTAAAGCTTTGGATAAAGGGTGTGAAAATTATCTATTCCATTGACTACTCCATAGAGTTGATTATCCAATGGACTCCAAGTCATGCCCACAATACTGCGAAGGCCGGTTGCAAATTTGACTCCATCTGATTGGACTTGGCCTTCTCGGTTGGCATCAAACTTCCATACCCCGGCATTCATCTCCCTTTCCGGACTTGGGTCCAACCCCTTTCCCTCAGGGGTCCCCGTTGGACCATATATTTCAATATCCTGCCCGGCATCAGAAGGTGATCCAAACGGAATATACATGTTTCCTTTTCCATCAAATGCAGCTGGTTTTGTCGTATGCCAGTTACGGGCTACATTGGGATGAGTATCTGTTAGGATAACTTCTGTTCTGCTACTAGGCACCAATTCTCCGGGGCTTAGTTTATTTCTCAAGACCTGGTTAACAGTGCTCGTGTATAAATATCCATTATAAATGGTAACTCCTACCGCAGAACCGCCAACATCTTCATAGTCTCCAAAACGGACCACTGAGTCAGCTTTTCCATCCCCATTAAGATCCCTAAGACCAATGGTACCTCCATGCTTATCCCGTGAAAAGCGCAGTTTGGCATAAATATCTCCATTATCATTGACGGCAATATGCCGGGTAGGGCCTACACTGTCGATGACGACCAAGGCCTCAAATCCAGCCGGCAGAATCAATCCACCATTGCCTACATCGGATGCAGGTAATTCATTTTGCTTTTTTTCGCAAGAAATGCTGATTAGTAAAAAAATGAAAAGGCTATAACTCAAATATTTTTGGCAAGCGGAAAAATTCAAATAAACAAATTTGGGTAATCTGTGCAAGCTGGTCATGGTCTTTTGTGAATAATTAGTGGTGTTAGCATTTTGAGCTGGTAATTTAACCTTACTGAACCTAAAAACCCGCATCAGGCTTGCCATTTTTATAGAAACTTTTACAGTAGGCGAAGTTTTTCGCCCTTACACCGGTTGATTTCAAATTGTTAAAATGCATTGTCAACCTGAATTAGTTGTATAATTATCCGTCTATTTCAATAGTTATTTAATAATATTATTCACCTAAAAATCCCCCTGACCCCCTTAAAAGGGGGATTTGTGCACGTTACATTTAGCGAATGCGTTCTACCTGATAACTTTATCAATCTGCTGAATTATAGTAAATAAGCATACAATACTCATTTCCAAAAATCCCCCTTGACAAGGGGGCAAGGGGGGATTTTTTAGCAACATCTCAAGTTAAAAAGAAGTTTTAGGAACATCATTTTGCAATTCCCAGTCATCTATATAAGTACCTATTTCCTGTAGAACATAGGACATAGATTTCTTGACATCCCTGTCCAAAAACCTTAGAAAAAAGAGATCCTTTTTCTCCAAAATCAATTGCCGTTTTTTAGTCTTTAACCACTGATTCAGGGTATAAATTTTTATTATTTTATTTAATATTATTCACCTAAAAATCCCCCTGACCCCCTTAAAAGGGGGATTTGTGCATGTTGTATTTAGCGGATGCGTTCTACCTGCTAACTTTATCAACCCGATGAATTGTAGGAAATAAGCATAAATTCCCATTTGCGAAAATCCTGCTTTGTCCGTTTGAAGAGGGATTTACAATATTTCTCAAATTCCATGAAGAATTCGTCTATAAGAAGAAAATTTCGGTAATTTGGATTTCAGTTTGCTTAAGCGAGAAAGTAAAAATATCCAGATTTCCTTATTGGCCTACTTCAACAATATAAACCATTTCCCCAAACAATAGCATGTCTTCCATTGAATCTGAAATTCTAAATTGTACCGGTGCCAAAGCCATTCACGACACAACACAGGTGCAGACCTTATGGAGTGGTTATGGCACCATCAAGCGCTATTATTTGGAAGGAGGTAAGCACAGTTCGGTCATTGTAAAACATATTGAATTGCCGAAATCCGACAACCACCCTAGGGGCTGGAATACAGATTTGTCGCATCAAAGAAAGGTCAAATCCTATGCAATAGAAAGTAATTGGTATAAACATTATGCCTCCTTAACCAACCCAAACTGTAAAGTCCCGCAATTATTGTATGAAGAAGCCGGCGAAAACACACGTTTGCTAATTATGGAAGACCTCAATGCTTTGGGTTTCCCGATCCGCAAGACACCTCAGACGGTAAGCCTTTTAGCGGCCAAAAACTGTTTAAGCTGGCTGGCACATTTTCATGCCGTATTTATGAAAGTTTCTCCTAAAGGACTATGGAAAAAGGGTACTTATTGGTACTTGGATACTCGACCAGAGGAATTGGCCAAAATGACCAATAAGCCCTTGCAAAAAGTCGCTCCGAAAATTGACAAAAAACTGAATGAAGCGAAGTTCCAGAGCTTAGTTCATGGGGATGCCAAGCTGGCGAATTTCTGCTTTGGGCCAAATAATCAAGTGGCAGCAGTGGATTTTCAATATGTTGGCAAAGGTTGTGGAATCAAAGATGTGGCCTATTTTATCAGCAGTTGCTTTGAAGAAGAAGCTTGCGAACAATTTGAGGAAGAATTACTTGACCATTACTTTAATTCCCTTGAAGAAGAAATGGGTAATACCATTGAATTTCAGGAGGTTAAAGAAGAGTGGGCCAGCCTATATAAGTTCGCTTGGGCTGACCTTTACCGTTTCCTGGATGGCTGGAGTACAGGGCATTGGAAGATGCATGGATACAGCGAAAAGCTCACACAAGCAGTAATAGAAGAACTAGAAAGTGAATAAATGTTCGAAAAAACCGTTTTAGATAAGCTTTGCCTGCAAGCCATTGAGGCAAGTATTGCTGCAGGAAAATGGATACAATCTCAAGTTGATGCAGCATATCATCGACGAAAAAAAGAAGGTGGGCATTCTCTGGCTTCACAGGTAGTGACTGAAGTAGATTATAAGGCACAGGCCATAATTTTAAAGCATTTGGCTTCAAGCGTAAATCAACATGACTTGGGTTTGCTTACAGAGGAAGCAGCAGATGACCAATCCCGTTTAGAGAAGGATTATTTTTGGTGCATTGATCCTCTCGATGGCACTTTACCTTTTACCGAGCAACGTCCCGGATATGCGGTTTCTATCGCTCTTATCTCCAAATCCGGGGACCCTGTTATCGGGGTCGTATATGTTCCTGATGAGGATTTGTGTTACAGTGCCATCAAAGGGCAGGGGCTATATTTGAATGGGGAGTCTTTTCTTCCAAAGCCTTCAGCAGACATTTCTTTACATGTTTATATGGACAGAAGCATGCAAGGCGAAAGCTATTTTAATGATTTAGGAACTTACCTGAAACAATGGGCTGATTCGCAAAATTACGGGGAAGTGGTATATCATTTTGGCTATGGTGCGGTCCGTAATGCTTTATCTGTTTTTGCCCATAGGGATTCCTGTTATTTTAAATTTCCAAAAGCGAAAAAAGGAGGGGGTAGCATATGGGATTTTGCAGCCACTCGATTAATTTTTGAGGAGTTGAATTTACCGGTTAGTAATTATAGGGGTGATAAATTACATTTGAATTCTCCTGAAACCACATTTATGCACCTTCAGGGAGTGGTTTATGCCAGTAAGCGAGAACTTGCTAACCATTTAAAGCGTTTCAAAATTTCCTGATAAAAAAATCAATTTATAAGATTGATTTAGGCTATTATTGTTATCAAATTTACCTAATCAAAATGATTTACCAATGTCATTAGATGTATTAAAAGCCGCAGATACTATTATTGCCTTAGAAAACCCGTAAAGATGATTTAATAAGTAGGCTTTATTATAGGTTTATATGATTTGCTACCCATACCAACACCTTATAATTTTGTCTTGTCAGAATCCTATTTTTTATAAATGAACCCCGAAAAATGATTCGACCCCTAAGGGGTCGTTTAACTCGATAATTATCAGATTTGCTTTTCCTAAGGTCTTAGAACTTCATCTAACTCTTAAAAGTTTAATTTCTTATGATGATGTAAATTGTGACGGCTCTAAATACGATAAACCCTGAAGGAGTGATACATTTATAGCCATAGGCACCAGCACATGGTAAAACAATGAGAACAACACGGTTTTGACGGTATTGTTGCCTTTTTTCTGCAACAATACTGACAAAATCAAATATCGAAATTTTATACTGCGAGTTAAGCTATTTCAACTCTATCCTCCATCCTAATTTCTCGGCCTGATTTATGAATGACTTGATATTTTCAGGATGCCATTGGTTACAGGTTGAAATAGCCTGATCCTGAAGCTGGATAACCTCATCTTCCTTTATGTAATGTCTCTTATGACCCAAACGTTGGTATATATCTTCAGCATTGCTCGTTAAATCCACTACACCAAAGCTCCCTTGAATATAATCAGGAAAATCATGTTTTAATTCTGAATAGGTGATTTCAGGATTCCTTTCTACATGCGCTCTAACCACTGCATTGACAAGTCTGCCTTTATTATATTCTTTTCCTTTGAAAATGAATTTTGAATAATCTTTGTTAGAGTAGGAAAAATTGAAATAGGTATCGGAAATCACAAAAACCTCATTTTTATCACTCCGAAATCGCTTGATTGTCATTCCAGCAATTGGGATTTCTTTAAATTCATAACCTTGGGATAAACGCTCTTGTAGCCCAGCACTGATAGATGAACCCACTAGAAGTCCAACCCATTTTGGTGCAGTATTTTCATTCCAATAATCTCCCAAAGACAGTATCTGAGTACTGACAGAAAGATAATCTTCAAGTTGACTAAGACTTAACTCATCGATTTCATTCAATTTGATTTCCACAATTCCCAAATACTCTCCACCGTATTTAGCAAGAATATCGATTCGTCCATCACCCGTTTTCCTTCCACTTTTCAAAGCTAATTCTGCATCTAACACTTCTACTTCTGAGAAATTCTGTTCATCCAACTTTAAAATATCCTCATTTTCCAACAGATAAGCTTCCATAGCCAATTCCTTCCAAAAAGGATAGGGTTTCATAGAAATGCTATTCGCTGTAAATTGTCTAAAAATTGCCATGTTTTTTTAATATCTATTTAAGGTTAATCCATCTTCAATTCATTTAAAACCTACCAATTTTCTAAAAGCTGGACGAATCAAATGAAATATCAATTAGAAAAATTTAAGGTATTTTTCCTTTGCTAAAGATATCGTTTTGAATGAAAACGAATAAATCTTTCTTCAAATAATTGGTTAAAACATTGTAATTAAACTATTTCAGAACCTAACATTCATTTTTAATTCTTCATGATTTCAGTCAAATTATTCTTATTTTGGAACAAATTATTCCAAAAATCATTGGCATGAAAAAACCCATTATAATCGGATTAACCCTATTCTTATTGCGGGGGCTTGTAATGGCCCAAACGGGACTTTCCCTGCCTCCAGCGCTTAAAGGTAAAATACCTTGGGACCTATCAACCTTATCTCAAGCTCCGGAATTTGAATGGCTGAACCAATCGGACTCTGTTTGGTCTTTGCGCTATACGGGTGAGAAATATGAAGGAAAGGTGACGGAAGTATTCGCCTACTATGCTAGTCCGGCCACAATTGGGGCGGAAAATGTAGGATCTGGGGACTTTCCGGGTATTGTACTGGTACACGGTGGGGGAGGAACCGCCTTTCAAATTTGGGTAAAGGAATGGGCAGAAAGAGGATATGCAGCCATCGCCATGGATCTTGGTGGTGATCAACCATTACCTACAGCCGAACAAGAAAATCCTTGGGGTTCCAAACGAACCCGTATGGAAAACGGTGGTCCCAAGCAAGACGATGTCCACAAATTTTTCAGGTTAGATGAGGCTTTTACCGAACAATGGCAATTCCATTCTGTATCCAATATTATCCGCGCACATTCCCTTATTAGATCATTTGAGGAAGTGAATCCGGAGAAAACAGCCATTACAGGCATAAGTTGGGGCGGCTACCTGACCAATTTGACAGTTGGTGTTGATCAGCGCTTTGCTGCGGCAGTGCCTGTATATGGCTGTGGCTTTTTACAAGAAGGCAGTGCCTGGGACAAACAGTTTGATTCTCTTGGGGTCGCTGAAACCCAACGTTGGGTAAAACTTTGGGATCCTTCCAGTTACGTGGGAAATGCAACAGCTGATATGCTGTTTGTAAATGGCACCAATGATTTTGCTTATTTCGTGGAAAACTGGCAAAAAACAGCCAATCTGGCCAAGGATGCACAATTTACGTTAATACCGGAAATGAAGCATAGTCATCTGCACGGCGCTGCCCCTGAGGAAATTTACCGGTTTATCAGTACTCAGTTGGAAGACAAATCCGAATTCATTAGTTCGGTAAAATTAAAACACAAAGGGGGTAAGGTGAAGTATTCTATTTCACATGCTTCGGATAAAATTTATATGGCTTATACCGGCGATGAAAAGCGAAGTCCGGAAAGAGAATGGAAATTGATTCCACTCGATAAAGCAAAAGGCAAAGTTACTATACCTGATGATGTCAAACTTTGGTATATCTATTGGGTTGATACCCATGGAAATCGGAGAAGTAGTGAGGTGAAGGGATGGGAGTAGATTTTAGTAAACCCCTCAAATAAAATAAGGTTTGACAGCCTTGATTTTTTTGGCTCGTTTTATCATCAAGTACTCCCTGAACACCTTAGCGGATCAATTAAGTTTGATTGGGTTAATCTAAGCACCGTGAAACTGAAAACTATATAGAGTTGGATGGAATCAGACTAATAAAATAGGAAGGTTAAATTTTTTTTTATTCGGCAAGTGTTCTTTTAATCTCTTCATTTCTTTTCCCCTGAGTTGCTCGGCTTCAGGGCAGGCCCTGATTCACTTAGGTGTTCAGGGAAGACTTGCTAAAAAGAAACGAAGCAAAGAAATCTCCTGCCAGCAAGGCCGGTCGCCGCCTCGTTCTCTGGCAGACCCCCGCTCTTTTTGCAATAGTGATGCTTTAATAATCCTGGTACTGGAAAGTGTACGAATGTTTAAGGGTATACCTATATTGTAATTTCTATTAATTTCCACATAACTTTCCGCCTTGCAGGTTTTGGCGTTAAGAAATTCGGGCAGCGCGTTGGCAAAGGCATAGGTATGTTTGACGAAGGGCCTGAAAGCATACTTAAATTACACGAATTTATTTTGCCCTGAGGAGTTTGCCTATGTGCGGGCGGAGGCCGGATTTTAGCCAAAAAATGCACAGCGGCGGTTTTTTTTGATTACTTTTTTGAACTGTAGCAAAAAAGTAATGAAGTTAAAATAAAAAATATCCGCTTCAACCCGCTCACCGCTTTACAACCAGGCATTTGTAAAGAATTAGTAAATAATAAGCTTTAAGTTCTGATCAATAGAGGTAGCTTTAGCGGCTTCCTTTCTTTTCCCCTGAGTTACTCGGCTTCAGGGCAGGCCCTGATTCACTTAGGTGTTCAGGGAAGACTTGCTAAAAAGAAACGAAGCAAAGAAAAATCAAGCCAGCAGAAATCTCCTGCCAGCAAGGCCGGTCGCCGCCTCGTTCTCTGGCAGACCCCCGCACTACTCTAGATAGTGATGCTTTAATGACTATGATATTGGAAAGTTTAGGACCTTTTAACCTGGAAACAAAGCTATGAGGAAAAATATCCATATTCTTCTTACCATGCATATTGCGAAATGGAGAAGAATACTAAATTGGATAAAGCCGAAGTTTTAGCGTGGTTTGGAGGAAACAAGGGCTTTTTTGATTTTCATCGGGTTAACTTAAAAAACCATAAAGAGGTCAACGAGAATTTGTTTTTGGAGTAAAATTAAAATTAAATAGGTTACTTAGAGTAACCTATTTAATTTTTTCAGGAAATTCTATTACATCCTGCAGGTTAAAATTCATTTTTGATAATGGCTTCCATGATTTGGTAGCGCTCTTCGCTTTTATCTTGTTCATTGCTGAGCAGGATGATCAATCCTTCTGACTCCGGTATCAATACCAAAAGACTGGTAAAACCATCGATATCGCCTCCATGGTGGTAAATGACCTGATCATTGATTTTAAGGGTGAAAAATCCGGCTCCGGGTACATTGATGTCGTTTTGCGCCAGCGGGGCAGCAAAAACCAATTCCTTTTCACTTTCAGTGAAAAAATTGGAAAGCAGTGCTTTTCCCCATTTTTCAAGGTCTTCAATATTGCTTTCTATCTCACCGGCACTGTAGGCAATCTGCATTTGATAAGGACCTACTTCCTGCCCATTGTCATAGCCTTTGGCCCGCTCTTCTCCGCTTATGGTATCAGGACCTTTGCCCGTATGGGTAAAATTAAGTGGCACATAAATATTTTGGTTTAAATACTCTTGGTAAGACAGGTTGGTAAGTTCTTCTATAAGTAGGCCCAGAATCAAATAGTTGGAGTTGGAGTAAGCGAAGAATTCTCCGGGGGAAAAGTCCAAGCCATCCTCTTTAATGGATTCGAGGATGATATCAAAAATTTCCTCGGTATCAAAGTGGTAATTGTTTTCCTCAGCATAGTCTTCAATTGGCCCCACATAATCAGGAATACCGGACTGATGATTCATCAAATGGTGGATGGTAATTTGGTCTCCATAAGGGAAATCCGGGGCAAAATCACTTAAAGGTTGATCCAAACTATTGATATATCCCTCTCTTTTGAGCTTGACCACCGCCGCGGCGGTAAAGGATTTGGTAATGGAACCGATGCGATAGATAAGCCCGGGATCATTTGGGATATTATTGGCTTGATCAGCCATGCCAAACCCCTTTTTCAATAAATATTCATCTCCTTTGCTGATCAATACACTTCCTGTAAATCCTATTTCTTCCAAATAGGCTTCCGCAGAATCATATCCCGTGTTAGCATCCGTAGGAGGGTTGCCATCCTCCTCAATACAGGAAGCTAAACTTATTAAAAAGGCCATGGCCAACATTACTTTAAATTTTCCCAATAGCGTTGTCATTATATTTTGTTTTTAAATTTTAAGATGATCCAAAATTAGCGGGCAGAGGTATAGCGATCGTCTCAGAATGCATAATGGGACCGGCTTATGAAATTTAGGACTAATTCAGGGCTTCAATGATGTCAAAAAAGAATGTGGGAGCCCTCAACAAGGATTTTAGTAATTATTTTCAATTATTAAGGCTGAAGAAGTCCGAGATCTCACCGGAAGAGATATTTAGAACGATATTCCCCGCAGTTGAAAAGACCTTTGTCGCGTACAAAATCAAAAGAAAATGAAAAAGTTAGCGACATTACTTATTTGCATGACAAGTACCATTGCCTTGCTTGCACAAGAAAATCAGGACAAGGTAATTCAAAGGATTGATCGATTATTGGAAAAGGAATTGAAAAAGGAAAATGTACACAATGTATTCCTGTCCCTTTATTCTCCCTCCGATAATTTCGAATGGCATGTGGCCAAAGGAGCATTCAAGGATGGGAGGGAAGTGAGCACCCAAAACCCATTTTATACTGCCAGCATAGGAAAGACCTTTACGGCAACTGCTATTGGGATGCTGGTGGATCAAGGGAAAATCAATTTCGAAGATCCAATAGCGAAATATTTATCTCCTGAGCTAATGGATGGATTGCATATTCTCGATGGGGTGGATTATGGGGATTCGATCAGGGTTTCACATCTATTGCAGCATACCTCCGGAATTCCCGATTATCTTGAGGAACCCATAGACGGTTCACCGGGGATGCTTGATTTAATAGTAACCGAACCCAACCGATTCTGGGAACCGGAAGAATTAATTGCCTTTTCAAAGGATCATTTCAAACCTACTTTTGCTCCGGGCACTGACTATTATTACACCGATACGGAATATGTTTTATTGGGTTTGATCATTGAAAACATTGGTGAAATGGAGCTTCACGATTTTTTCCTTAAGCATATTTTTACACCTCTTAAGATGGATCATACCTACCTCAACTTAAGGTCTAAACCCATTCAACCTACCGCTCAGATGGCTGAAATGTATGCCGGCACACACGAAATTAGCACGATTAAAAGTTTAAGTGCAGATTGGGCCGGTGGTGCCATTGTTTCTACAAGTAATGATTTGATCCGTTTTCAAATCGCCCTAAGGGAAGGAGATTTGCTCTCGGCCGAAACCTTTAAAGAGATGCAAAAGTGGGTCAAGGAAACCAAAGGCATGTCCTATGGCTATGGTTTACGGAAAATCTCTTTTAAACAACTCTTTCCCATCTTACCCAATTGGGAAGTCATCGGGCACTCAGGAATGAATGGTACTTCGATGTATTATTGTCCGGATCTGGATATGTATTTGGTGGGTACACTCAATCAATTGGAGGCATCAAAGGATGCGGTAATGTTGATGGTAAAAGTTTTAATGGAATGCAAAAAGCGCTAACACCCTCAATACCTAAGGACTATTCGTGAAATTAACACCTAAGATCTATGAAATCCGCAAAAAACTATTGGTTATTGCTTCAAACCATCTTGGCCACTATGGCCTTACCAAGCATTGCTTTTCATCTTCGAGGGATTAAATTATCGGAACAATTTTCCCCGATTATCAACCAGCAGCTAAGCTATCAATTGGTGACACTGCTGTTAGCTGCGGTGATGCTGATGGTCTTTAGCTACTCAAGGAAAGAGGTATTCAAAACCTATTTCCAAAAGGGAGATTCAAATAGAAGATTCCTACCGGCCCCTTATCTAGGAATCAAACCAAAGCCAAATGAAACCTGGAAAAAAGCTGGCATTGAATGGGCCCTTATTATTTCCTTGGTAACTGGGATTGTGATTTATTTGCAGCTTTTCGGGGAGGAGTCAAAGCCCTCACTAGCAAAATTAGCAGAAGTACTTCCTTTGGCCGTATTGGTAGCCTTGGTGAATTCATTTGTGGAAGAAAGCATCTGTAGAATTGGGGTAATTGTCGCCTTAAAAGGAGTCTACGATGATGAAAAAATCGCCATTGTCTCAGGATTGCTATTTGGTTCGGTGCACTATTTTGGAACCCCTGGAGGTTTTACAGGAGCCATTGTCTCGGGATTTCTAGGTTGGTTTTTGGCCAAGTCCATACTTGAAACCAAAGGCATATTTTGGGCCTGGCTAATCCATTTTTTACAGGATATCATCATAATCACGGCATTGTTTGCCATTGGATAGGGTCCGGATCAAAACAAAATTTGAAAAGTACTGAAATACACCAAAGGGTCCAGAATTTCATATCAGGACGATTGACCTTGTATTCTTTCTCAAATTTGAACTGTCAATTGGAACAAATGTCCACTGATAATCACAAAGAAACTTATTTAATAAATTAAACATCTTAATCATGAAAAAGTTACTTATTCTCGTTTTCTGTTTTCAAATTTTTTCCGGCTTTGCTCAAACCAACAATGAGAAAGCCATCGGTTCCGCTGTAAAGTATAAATATCGAGTTAGTCTTCCTGGAATTATTTTACCTCAATTGGTGCAGGATTCCTGGACCGATCAAACCCATACGCAGCATATAGAACTTCATGTAAAACGCAACTTAGACAACAAAAACATCATTGGCCTTAAACTCGCTAGCTGGAGATTATTTCAACCCATGGGCATATTGTGGTGGGACGGGCTTTTGGACAAGGTAGATTCCGGAAGCGAATTTTATCCAGGACATGTACGGGAAACCGGCATAGGCTTTAGCTATCAGCGCATGTTATGGAAAGGACTGTTTGCCACGGTAGAAGTATTGCCTCAGTTCAAAACCTATCTGGATGAGAACAATGAAAAAATTGACAATGGCTTTAAGCTGTACAATTCCTTTCACCTTGGCTACCATATTGGATTTGGTAAAAGCAAACGTTTCTTTATAGAACCTCAGGTTCATTCTCAGTTTTGGGTATTGGACACCAATACACCGGAAGATTTTAAAGCCCTGGATGATAAATGGAGAAATTATTTCCTCTTTGAACCCAATATCTACATAGGCATGAAATTTTAGATCCAGAGGCTTATAAAGACCTAACAGATTAATCTTAACCGATAAAGTACAATCCATCCATAAATAAAACAGAAATACCATGACAACAGACAGAAATATACAAATCGGAACAACAAAGGAGTAGCCATAGGAACCGCTATCGGTATCGCCATAGGTTTAAGCATAGGCATCACCATGCTTGGCTTCCTAAAAGTAGACATGAACAGCCAACTTACATTCTGGATCAGCACAGGAATGGCTGTGGGCGGGGGAATCAGCCTAGTAAAACATGTTTTAAAAAGAGCAGGCAATACTTGATAATCACCCAATGAACCTTTGAAAGCTGCGCAAGGATTTTAGCATTAATAATTCTTGCGTGGCTGTTTTAATTTTTTGGACTATGTATGAGTCCAGAAACTTCAAGATCTTAATTGAGGAAAAAAAGTTTGGTTAATTGAACCCTTGATTTGCTTAATCATAACATCTAACGTCCTATAACTGATTTCATGTTAATCATCCGCTATTCGTCTGATCACAAATCACTATATATGTTATATAATTTATATTATGTTAAATAGAATAAATTTAGACCTACTCATCTGTCTCCTCGCTTCCAAGATAAGCTAGGCTTGCCAATAAAATATGGGATCCTTTCTATTAGCTACTGGATTAATTCATCAGCCTTAACAATCCCTTAATTATTGTCAATAGACCATTTTTAGATTTTGGGGTATATTTGGTAAAACAAATTCACAATGACCAAAGCGATGAACAGATTCCTAAGGCTTCAACTCCTTACACCAATTCTATTTTTTTTATTTGCCCTGCAGGCATCGGCACAAACTTCACCGGTCGGTTTATTCCTCACATGGCAAAATGACCCTACCAGCACCATGACCATCGACTGGCATACAAAGGCTGAGGATCAGGCGATTGATTTGTTGCATTTCAGGGAAAAAGGAACCGGTAGCTGGACATCCCTTACTTCCCTTGCTTTTGATTTTCCCTTTTCGGATCGTAAAATCCACCGTTTAGAACTGACAGGTTTAAAACCTGATGTAAACTATGAATTTCGTGTAGGAGAATTTAGTAGGGTTTTCTATTTCCGAACCATGCCCAAGACCAATGACCGCCCTATCCGATTTGCTGCAGGTGGAGATACCTCCCAGGGAGAAATGTTTAGAAAAATGAATCAAGCTGCCATGCATTATAATCCGGATTTTATTGTTTGGGGTGGCGATCTGGCCTATGCCAATGGTAAAAAGGAAAATATAGCCGCCTGGTACCAGTGGTTTGAAGGTATTATGCGTGACTTGGTTACTGAAGATGGCCGCGTGGTACCACTGGTTGTTGGCATAGGGAACCATGATGTGATCAATCACCATTACCCTGCTTCAGAAAGCAATATCAACAAAGGCATAGGCATGCCGGCATTTATAGCTAAGGTAAAACGTGGAGAAATGGAAGAGCCTACCGATGAAATGCGACTTGAAAAAGCACCATTTTTCTACAGACTATTTGCCTTCCCCGGCCAGCCTGGTTATGGAGTGATTGACTTTGGCAATTACCTAAGCTTATTTATACTGGACAGCTCTCATAGCAACCTTATTAGTGGAAGTCAAACAAATTGGCTTCAAGAACGCTTGGAAGAAAGAAAAGACATCGCCAATATCATACCGGTTTACCACAAGCCTGCCTACCCTTCCGGCCGTGTTCAGCCCGGGGGAAACCGCAACCAATTTTGGTCTCAAGAAGTCCATACACATTGGGTGCCCTTATTTGAGGAATATGGGGTACGTGTAGCCCTAGAAAATGATGACCATACTTACAAACGAAGCTATCCCCTGCTCCGGGATAATATCGATCCTAGAGGCATTGTGTACCTAGGTGATGGTTCTTGGGGCGTGGAAAAAAAGAAGCCCAAAAGTCCGGAGGAAGTTTGGTACCTCAGGAAATCTGCTGAAGAAAATTCCGCCATTATCGCTACACTTCAGGGCAGTCACCAACATTTCCTAATGATCAATGAAAATGGAAAGATCATTGATGAATATCCGGAAACAATAAAAGTAAATCCCTAAAACAAATGCTGAAAACTAAAGAAATAACTATATCTCTTAATCCCTAGGTTCTAATACAGTTATTGGCTTCGACTCCACTCAGCCCCCGGAATAGCATTCTTCTACTGATTAGGTGATTCTTTTGGGTTTGCTTTCCTACTATTTTACTGTCGGGCTTCGATTTTGGTATTACCAAACCTAAACGAAGAAGCCTGAAGGGCTGAAACTATAATAGCCACGGGTGAAGTCCGTGGTAATGGAAAGCTATACGATCTTGATTTTGGCGGCATTGTCGCGCTTTTTCTGCAACAATGCTGACAAAATCATATTTACTTATACGATTTCGACGTTGCAAAGAATTTCGGTTTTTCCAACAAATCCCCTCCCGATTAAAGTCGGGACAGGCTTAACCCCCTTTCGCTAAGGGGGAGTCGCTGGCTATTGAATTTGGAGCGGCTTTTAGGGTCGTGTTATTTTTTAGTAATTTAAGCATCTGATTAGAAGATTCTTTTGGGTTTGCCTTACTTCTATTTTATTGTCGGGCTTCGGTTTTGGTATTCCCATACCTAAAATGTAGAAGCCTGAAGGGCTGAAACTATTATAGCCACGGGTGAAACCCGTGGTAATGGAAAGCTATACGTTCTTGATTTTGGCGGCATTGTTGCCCTTTTTCAGCAACAATGCTGACAAAATCATATTGACGAAAGCGCATTAAGGGATTAAACGATGGATTTAAAACTTACATGATTCGTCAAATAATTTCGGTTTTTCCAACAAATCCCCTCCCGGTTAAAGTCAGAATAGGCTTAGTCACCTTAAAAGGGAGGATTTGATTCGTTTTTTATAATTGTTTACATTAACCTATGGCTTCGACAAGCTCAGCCGCCGGTATAGCGATTAGGAGCATTTCCATCCCTGAATCTCCCCATTTCGTCACATTTCTTTGATTAAAGCTTCTGAATGGAATATTCTTGTGTAAATATTAACAGCCATCTAAACCTGATATTACACGATCCGGATGTTTTCAATGAAGAATCGCTATGACCAAAACCAACAAAAAATGTTTTATACTATTGATTATTGCAGGCTTGCTGTACAATATCTACCTGGCTTATGCTGCCCATAAATATTCCAATCAAATAAACCCACTCAGAACCGAATGCAAAATATTCGGTTTAAATTTTAATTTATAAATTGAACAAATATGAAAAATAAACCTTTGGCATTTCGGCAAATCGAATGGTGGATCGTTACCCTGGTCTTTCTGATAATTGTTTTGGTCAATATACTCAGTGCAGGTAATGGGGGTTATCTTTTGATTAATGATGGTTTAATTAGCTATTTCGCCAAAATTATTATTCCGCTACTATTATTTCTAGTCTTTTTCCTGTTTCATAAGGTACTGATACCTAATTACCTAAAGAATAAAAAAATGGCACGCTTGATTATACTAAGCGTTTTAATTGCCATTTTCTCCTACATCATCATTACTTTATTTTCTGATGGAGCAAATATTACTGAAGCTCCTTTTACGGCCTACTATTTTAAAATAATGGCCATTTATTTAGGCTATTTGGTTTGGGTGATCTTTTTGAAGCAAGTGTTGACCCCTCCAAAAATGAAGGATTTTCAACCCTACAATTCAATTCGCCTAGGTAGTATTTTGTTTTTTCTGACATTATTCCTTCTCCAGGTTAATGAGCTTGTGCATAGGGGGATCGCCCTTGTATTGGCCTTTGCACTACCAACAATTGTTTTGATATTGGTTTATAATTATTTCCTTATTTATAAAAAACGACAGGCGGGAAAAAGAAAGGCTGCCAACTGGTTTAATATTACTTTATTATTCATCCTCCCAGGTACATTTATTTTTATTGGCTTAGTTGAACAGGAAGAAATTCCACTTTTAATTGGTCTGGGCATCGGTTTATTGATCCAACTGGTTATTATCCCCCTCTCCAATCTTGCTTTTGAAAAGTATTTTGGGTTGGTAGGTCAAATTAAAAACCTAAGCCATAAAGTAAATGTGGGCTCGGCCAATTTAAGCTTTCTTAAATCGCAAATCAATCCCCATTTCTTGTTCAATGCATTGAATACACTTTACGGTACTGCATTGATGGAAAACGCTGAGAGAACTGCAGATGGGGTTCAAAAACTTGGAGACATGATGCGCTTTATGATTCATGAAAACCAACAAGATAAAATCCCCCTAAAAAGAGAAATTGAGTATGTTAAAAACTACTTGGACCTTCAAATGCTACGTTTTGAGAATGAAGAGAACCTCTCGGTTGATTTTAAATTACCAACAGCTGAATGTGATGGGAATATAGCTCCCATGTTGCTGATACCTTTTGTAGAAAATGCATTCAAGCATGGCATTAGCACCAAAAACAAGTCTTGGATAAGGATCAACCTACGCTGTATGCAAGGAACGGTACACCTGGATTTGGTCAATAGTATCCATCCAAAAAAAGTGACGGATGATCCCAAAGATGAATCCGGGATAGGATTGGAAAATGTAAGAAAGCGACTGCAACACTATTATTCCGGAAAGTATAGTCTTTCCACCATTTCCAATGAAAGTGAATTTTTCGTACATTTCTCCTTACAACTAGATTGATTTAACCTGAAGACCTTCTATTACCTAGTACAAATTTAACTTTATGTTAAAAGCAATAGCAATTGATGATGAGCGAATGGCTTTGGAGGTAATCAAATCCCACGCCTCCAAAGTTCCTTTCATAAGTCTGGAAGCCGTTTTTTCTGATGGCATTCAGGGACTAGAATACCAAAGCCAACAACCGGTAGACCTTATTTTCCTGGACATCAATATGCCTGATATTTCAGGAATCGACCTGATGGCCATGCTTCCTGAATCCACCATGGTTATCTTTACCACCGCCTATTCAGAATACGCTGTAAAAGGCTTTGAACTCAATGCACTGGATTACCTTTTAAAGCCATTTCCCCTAAGTCGCTTTTTAAAAGCCTGTCAAAAAGCAAGAGATTGGAAAGCTTTGCAACCTTCAGAAGAACCTGAGTTTGTATTTATCAAGACTACAGACAGCCAACAAAGGGTGAATTTTTATGAGCTATTGTTCTGTGAAGCCTCAGGAAATTACGTTAGCCTGCAATTGAAAAATGAAAAGATAATGAGTAGGATGACTTTTAAAGAATTGGAAAAGCTACTTCCCTCCTATTTTATCCGTACCCATAGGTCCTTTATGGTCAATAAAAATAGGATTAATAAAATAGAACGACACCAAGTACAAGTAGATGAGCATTTTATTCCGGTAAGTATGTCTTATACTGATTTTATTTAGCAGACATAAGGGTTTCGAGAATTTACATTTTAATTACAGAATAAATTCACTATATTAATAGTAGATACCATATTTACGAAACGAACACTTGTATTTGGTTGGCTAGAATATGAAAGAGTTATGAAAAACAATTTAATATACCATCTAGTGGCTAATGCTACGTTCGTATTAATACTGTACCCCTGGTTAGAAGGATATATATCTACCGGTCAATTTGTTATCGCTGCTTTTATTTATTCTTTCATTTATCATCCTATTGTTGATTATTACCGACTTAGAGCTTTAGGTAAAATAAGAGAAAAGGATTTTAGTAAGATGTGGAAATGGGGCACATTATACAGATTTAAATATTACTATCAATTAATGTTTGGAAAGTAGGTAAGCATTATTTTCTTCAGGAAATTCTCTTTGATAGCATCCCTATAGTGAAACGGAAAAGCCATCCAACTGACTATTTTTTTTTAATTCACCAAGCGCAGCAAGCCAAAATAATTTTATCCGCCGGACCTTGAGCCTGTTGATGTTTAGACTAAGAAAGGAAATAAAAAAGCCAGTTCAAACAATGAACTGGCTTTTAAAATTTATTTAATTTGGAGTAATATCTGGCTCTTATAATTCCAAATCTATCTTCAAATTATTTCTATTCTTCCATTGGGTGCTCTTGCAATAGCTCGGTAGGAGAATAGAATCCTGTTTTGTCTTTGGTGGCGGCCCTTACGGCCTTCACCTTATCCGGACTTACTGCCGAGGATTCATTGCCAAAGCTATTTCTTACATAGGTGATCACTGCTGCAACTTCCTTGTCGTTAAGCATACCGGCATATGGGGTCATGGGTACCTGACCGGGATATTCCTTGCCCAATACTTCAATTGGTCCCATCAATCCATTCAAGACAATCTTAATAAACCTTTCTTCATCTCCATTTACCCATTTGGTCCCGGCCAATGGTGGGAATCCTGAAGCACTCAAACCTTTGCCATCAGGTTGGTGACAAGTAATGCAAAAACCTTCTTTGCTGTAAATGGTTTTACCCATTTGGAAAAGCGTAAGTTCTTCACCTTTCAACCTTGAATTGGTTGCCTTGGCTTCCTCAGATGCTTGTTGGAATACCACAGATCCATCCGGGTTGATTACCAAATTTTTGACCGACATATCATTCAGGTGTGCCAAAGAAGTCTCAAATGGTTTTTGCATCCAATCATCCATTGGGTTTTCATTGGCTATTTCCAAAATGGCCAATCCATCTTCTTTGTCTAGCCAGGAAGCAGCTACTATGGCTTCCAGTCTAACACGTCCATGAGGATCAGCGGCAGCCTTTTTAAGTAAGTCTACCTGGTCAGCTACTTGATGACCGGTATAGCGTAGAATTCTAGCGACTGCCGCTCTTACTCGATGGTCTTCAGAATCCATTAATTTTTTCAACAAGTCCTGATCTATAGCATTTAGCCCCCAGCTAACCCATAAGCCTTCCAATAAATGATGTTCATACCTGGGTTCGTTTTCATCTAAGTTGGCAATCCATGTTTTCATTTTAGACAAAACCTCTTCGGTATCTCTACCTCTTAGCTCTATTCTCGTGGCATATCTGGCCCTAAACTCAGGCAATTTCAAATTGTCCAATAAAGTTTCAATGGATGCACCATCAATAGTTGGAGGAGTCACCAAAGGCCTTGATGGATAAGTGATTCTATAAATCCTTCCATGTACATGGTCTCTCAATGGATCCCTAGCATTGTGCTGCATGTGGCCTACCAATATATTGTGCCAGTCTACGAAGTATAGGGAACCATCCGGAGCAAATTCCATATCAACCGGCCTGAAATTCCCATCGCTACTTTTGATAAGGTCCACCCTGTGTTCACTGTCATATCCTGTGCCGTCTTCCACCATTCGGTGCATTTTCATACCCAAAAATCCGATGGTATTGTTGATCAACAAGTCTCCCTGAACTTCTTCAGGAAAATGTCTACTGGATACAAATTCCAATCCTGAGGTTGGTCTTACCCTGTGAGCATCTTCGATCAAGTTTGGCCCTTTGTGATTTCCTTCACCGTAACGTGACTTCACTGATCCCGGCATCATCCATCGAACATCAGGTCCGGAAGTCTCGGCAAAGAAATTCTGTCCCCAATCATCAAAAGCAATTCCCCAAGGGTTTGGAATAGGAAGTTGTGCTGTTCTTTCCAATCTTCTTCTAGCTGGATTGTACCGGTAAAAACCGCCATTGGTAGCCCTAACAGGGCCATATGGTGTTTCTACATCTGTATGCAGGAAAACCCCTTCGCCCATATATATGGCTCCTGAAGGATCTGTTACAAAGGCAGAAATATTGTGGTGGGTATCATGATCGTCAAATCCACTTAATAGAATTTCTCTTTTTTCCGCATAATCATCACCATCTTCATCTTTTAGGATGATAAAATTAGTGCCTTGAGAGAGGTAAACCCCTTCGGGAGCAATCTCCATTCCTATAGGTAAATGCAAACTGTCAGCAAAAACGGTTTGTTTGTCTGCTTTCCCATCCTTATCTGTATCTTCTAAAATTAAGATCTTGTCATTTGGTTTAGGATCTCCCGGTTTGTAATGCGGATAACTTGGCATTACAGACACCCACAATCTACCTTTGGTATCAAAGGTCATTTGAACAGGATTGGCCAAATCCGGAAATTCTTTTTCAGAAGCAAATAATTCTACCTTATAACCTTCTGCTACGGTAAATTTATCCAAAGCGTCCTGTCCATAAAGGTATTCTAAGTTTCCATTTTTTTCAGGATTATAGTTGGTTTCAACCTCAGGAAGCTCTATGGTACTTTCATCTGCTTTGGCCAGGTCAAATTGCTCGCCTTGATTGGCTTTCCAAATGGCTTGGTCTCTATTTTCCGTCATTTGACGGATTTTTTTCAATTCATAGGGATAATTGTCCGGGCCAAAGGGATTGTACCTTCTACCAAAAACATGGACCCCGTTTGGAATCTTATAATCATTTTGCCACATCCAGTTCTTTTCTTTTACTGCGGCATGAATGGCTGCTCTATTATCTTCCGCTACCGCCTTGTCTGAACCGAATACTTTATCAGTTAAAAAAGCTGAAAACTTTTTATATCCTTCTTCTGTCAACTGAAAACCATCTATAGTGAGGTATTCATCTGCAGAAGAAAACCAGGAAGAAGAAGGTGAATAAGCATCCACAAACAAGACCTGATTTCTGTCTGCAACTTCCTTCATTGCATCCGTATACATTTTCAGATTCTTGTTTTCTTTTTCTCCATTTGGCAAATCAAAATCACCACTTAGGTCTTCGAAAGCGATTGGAGACACCAAAGCAAGCTGAGGTGGAGCTTCACCGTTGTAAACAGTGTTTTTTGTATGATTAATAAAGGCTTCCAATTCTTTTTTATACATTTCTAAACCCTCTTCACCTTCAAAGGACTCATTGTAGCCAAAGAAGGCAATGATGATGTCTGCTTCATGCCGCTTGATCCATTCATCAGGTGTTTCAAAATGACCTTCACTGCCTGATTTAGTAGCCAATTCGTCCTGAAATTCTTCAGCCCCGGGGAAAGCCCAGGGGGAAACTCTCCCCGCATGGGGTCTAAAACCCGGCGTATCGCCTCCATCACTCATATTCCTTATGTACAATAAAGAATCCGGATAACGAACATGCATTTCTGTTTCAAAATGACCATAGTTCATCATTCTTGATCCCAGGTTATTACCAATCAGGATGATATGATCTCCCTTATTTAAGGTGAGCTTGGGCCCATCTTGGCCACATTGGAAGGCAAAAAATGATAGAATGCCTATTAAAATTAAACTTGTAATTCGCTTCATAAATTTGGGCTTGAATCTGACCATAAGTTTTTTTCTTTCACTAAGCGCAAGCAAAAGAAGTTTATTGATTTTGCTTTTGAATGACCTCAATATTAGTGAATTTTTTCATTTATTTTTAATAATAATACATAAACCTCCTTAATCTGCTGTAAAACAATTGAGATCATTTATAAAAGGAATTGCAAAGCTAGAAAATTTGGTCTCCAATTAAATTGACCGACCATTACTATAAAGAATGCTTTCGATTTTAATCAATTTTAGGTAATCTTAGGTTTTAATCAATTGTATGCAAACTCAAAAAATCGGGTTGTTCCTAGGGCCCATTGTTTTTCTAGGTATATATTTTGGTATTGCGCCTGAAGGACTGTCGGCGGAAGGTGTTTCATTACTTGCTATTACATTTTGGATTGCCATTTGGTGGATTACAGAAGCCATTCCAATAGCCGCCACCGCACTACTCCCCTTGGTGGTCTTTCCCCTTACAGGGGTTATGGAGCTAAAACCTACCTCCATCCCCTATTCCGACCCTATGGTTTTGCTATATATGGGAGGCTTTATGATTGCGGTGAGCATTGAAAAATGGAATCTTCACAAAAGAATCGCACTGAAAATCATCTCTTATTTGGGTACAGATTTAAAAAGAATAGTACTGGGATTTATGGTGGCCACAGCTTTCCTTTCCATGTGGATTTCCAATACAGCCACTTCCCTAATGATGCTTCCCATTGCCATAGCTGTAGTGGTGCAAATGTCTCAGTCCAATAAAGGAACAGAAAACGCTTTTGGTCAATCCTTAATGCTAGGAATTGCATATAGTGCATCAATTGGCGGCATTGCCACCATTATAGGTACACCCACCAATATCATTTTAACCGGCGTGGTGAAAAGTACCTATGGGATAGAGATCAGCTTTGCCCAATGGATGCTCATTGGTTTACCTTTAGCCAGTTCTCTCTTATTTGTATGCTGGTATTATTTGGTGAATTATGCTTTTAAATTTCCTAAAAGTCTTCAACTGGAAGGTGGTAAAGAAGAGATCAACCGTCAGTTGCAGGAACTAGGTCCCATTAGCTTGCAAGAACGGAGGGTGCTTTATGTGTTTATTATGGTGAGTTGCTGCTGGATGTTTAGAAGTTTTATTTTGCAAACCTATATTCCGGTATTGAACGATACCATAATCGCCATCTTCGGTGTATTGTTACTTTTTGTAATTCCTGCCGGAAATGAAAAAAATGAGCGCTTATTGGATTGGAAGGTGGCTGAGAAGATTCCTTGGGGTATTTTAATCTTATTTGGCGGTGGATTATCGCTGGCCAAAGCCTTTCAAGAAACCGGTTTAGCCAATTGGATTGGAGAACAATTTGTATTGCTTAATAATGTTCCTTTTTGGTTGTTTTTGCTGATCATTATTGCAGCGGTTAACTTTCTTACGGAAATCACTTCCAATGTAGCTACAGCATCCATGCTTTTACCCATTCTATCTGCCGTTGCTTTGGCCATGGGTGTTCATCCATATGCATTGATGATTGGGGCAACCATGGCCGCCTCCTGTGCTTTTATGTTACCTGTAGCCACGCCTCCCAATGCAGTAGTTTTTGGATCAGGTTACTTAACCATACCGGTAATGATGCGGACTGGTTTATTTCTAAATCTACTTTCAATAGTCTTAATTCTAATCTTGGCTTTGTTTTACTTGCCTTGGATATGGGAACTCAATCTTCACGAATATCCTTCGGAGTGGAAGTAAGGATTACTGAGAGAGTCTAAATCTCCGTCATTCCTAAACAATTGAAAACCAATACATTTAATTGAATTTACATAAATTTAAATAATAGTCAATTAGATTGAACACAGGTCAGGAACTTTAGACTATAAGAGAGATAATTTAAGACTTTAATAAATTTAAGGTATGCTTTTCAAAAACCATAAAGACAAAAATTTATTCGATATAAATTACTTGAAGTCAGGTTATCTTAGGGTTACCCAATAGCCATTAAGGAGTTTTGAAGCTAAGCCTTATCATAAAAAAACCATTAAAAAAGGCCCGAACAATATGCCCGGGCCTTTCAAATTATATACCTTCAAATATTATCTTTCTAACCAGTTTTCTCCCAGCTTGTCGGAAAGCATTTGGTTATATTCTTCAGCTTTTGCTTCATTTTTCAACCTTGTATGGATTTGGAATAAAATTTCCATAATATCTGTATTGTCAGGTTTCAATTCAGAAGCTTTAGTGAAATAAGGCAATGCTTCTAAATACAGTCCGTCAGCTTCTTTAAGCATTGTTTCAGATTTAGCTTCCCACTCATCATCAGAAAGGTTATTTACTTCTGTAATGATATTTCGGGCTTTGTCCAAGTAGATGGCACCGGCATAATAGTTTCCTTCGAAGAATTCAGGATCAGCTTCAACTGTCTTTTTGTATTCTTCCAAAGCGCCTTCCATGTCACCTGATTTTTCTTTCAAGTAACCATATCTCAACCTAATGGCAGGATTATTAGGATCATTTACCAATGCTTTCTCAATAGAAGTCATTGCTTCATCCATTTTGTCCAATTGTAATAACAACTGAATTTCAAACTCTGCCAACCCTTTATCGTCAGGATACTCTTCTCTTGCTTCCGTTACCACACGGTAAGCTTCTTCAGGATCATTGTCTTCAGCACTTGCGATTTGGATCAGAAAGTAATAGGCATTGAGTTTATTGTATTCAGGAACATCCAATAATTCCGTAAAATATTTTTTTGCAGCTTCGGTATTGCCAATCATATTGGCAGTATAGCCTGCATTGAATACGATAGAAGTATCATTTGGATCCAAGTCAGCCGCCAAGGCGAAAAACTCATGGGATAGTTCCATGTCTTCTTCTTCATATTTGGCTATGGCCTTGTTGAAAGAAGCATTTTTCAAACGATAAATACCTTCTCCTTGAAAATTAGCAGGCATATCCGGTAAAACCTCCTTGAACAAATCTTTACTTACTTTGCTTGTGGAGTCATTGTTTTCCATTTCGAAAGTTTTAACAAAACTTTCTTGCGCTTCTCTCCCCATATCCACGGTGCTTTGAGTATTGGAAGAATCTGCTTCAAACATTTTTGTTTCTATTTTACCTTTGATAAAATAGGTATCTGATTGAGCTCCTGTTTCCTCATCAGCAGTGGCCGTTTTTATTTCGGTATATGCCTCTTCAAGATTTCCCTTTCTAAGGTTTTTTTCAGCAGATCTAACTACCTTCTTTTGGCCAAAGGCAACTGTCGAGGCGATGCCCACCACAGCCAACGATAAAATTAATTTTTTCATGTTACTAGTGCGGTTCTTTATTGGTTTCAATTATTATTCGTTATTAGGATTTTCTTCATTTCCCCCTGTCTGAGCACTTCCGGAATCATTGGTCTCGTCAGTTGCTTCACCATCCACAGCACCTTCAGGTTCTTTTGCTTCAATGTTTTCGATTTTCTCTACAGATGAAATTTCATCATTTTCATTCAATCGAATTAGTCTAACACCTTGGGTAGCTCTGCCCATCACTCTAATTCCTTCAGCAGGCGTCCTAATGGTAATACCTGAACGATTGATTATCATCAAATCATCGGTATCCACCACTTCTTTAATGGCTACCAAACCACCGGTTTTCTCAGTGATGTTCATGGCTTTCACACCTTTTCCACCCCTATTGGTAATTCTGTATTCAGACAAAAAGGAACGCTTTCCATATCCTTTCTCAGTTACAACTAAAAGCGTTGCATCTTCTCTTTGAACACAAACCATGCCAATTACATGGTTTTCCCCACCATCTAGATTGATGGCTTTTACACCGGTTGCCGTCCGTCCCATTGGTCTCACATTGGATTCATGGAAATGAACAGCTCTGCCTGAGCTTGAAGCAATCACAATATTGGAGTCACCATTGGTCAGTTCCACGTTTAGCAACTGATCATCTTCCCTGATATTCAAGGCAATGATTCCATTGGTCCTAGGTCTGGAGTATTGCTCAAGGGTGGTTTTTTTGATGATCCCTTTTTTGGTGACCATCACAATATTGTTATTGTTGATATAGTCTACGTCTCCAAGATCTTTAACCTGTATAATAGATCTAATTCTATCGGAGCTTTCTATATTGATAAGGTTCTGTATGGGGCGTCCTTTGGAGGTTTTACTACCTTCAGGAATGGCATAAGTTTTAAGCCAGAACAGCTTACCTTGATCAGTAAATATCAGCAAATAGTTATGCGTCAAGGCAGTAAATAAATAGACGGTGTAATCGTCTTCCTTGGTACTGACGCCTCTGGAGCCTACACCACCTCTGCTTTGAGATTTGTATTCTGTGAGAACAGTTCTTTTGATATACCCCTGATTGGAAACAGTGATCACTACTTCCTCATTTGGAATCATGTCCTCATAATTGAAGTCCTCAGCATTGTGTTCAATGGTAGTCCTTCTCTCGTCATTGTAACGGTTTTTAATCTCTTCCAGCTCATCTTTGATGATTTGCATTCTTCGGTCCTTATTGGCTAGAATATCTTTCAATTCTTCAATAAGCTTCATCAACTCATCGTATTCTTGCTGAATTTTGGCCCTTTCCATTCCGGTAAGGCGTTGTAACCTCATGTCCAAAATGGCACGTGCCTGTATTTCTGAAAGATCAAATTTTTCCATCAAACCATTTCTGGCTGTTTCCGGATCTCTTGAATCTCTGATCAACTGAATTACTTCATCAATATTGTCTAAGGCTACCAGGTAACCTTCCAATATATGTGCTCTTTTTTCAGCTTCTTTTAGTTCGTATTCCGTTCGTCTTACGACTACATCATGCCTATGTTCTACATAATGCAGGATAAGTTCTTTAAGGTTTAATGTGAATGGTCTCCCTTTGACCAAAGCCACATTGTTTACACTAAAGGACGTTTGCAGTTGGGTGTGCTTGTAAAGGTTGTTTAGCACCACATTGGGTACAGCGTCTTTTTTAAGCTCATAAACAATCCGCATTCCTTGTCTATCCGACTCGTCCCTTATGGCAGAAATTCCATCAATTTTCTTTTCATTGATAAGTTGAGCGGTTTTCTCAACCATGGATGCCTTATTGACCTGGTAAGGAATCTCATTGATAATGATCATTTCCTTTCCGGAAGACTTGGTCTCTATGGTGGCTTTGCCCCTTAAAATTACCCGACCTCTACCGGTTTCAAAAGCTGCCTTTACTCCATTATAGCCATAAATAATCCCTCCCGTAGGGAAATCGGGAGCAATAATATGCTCCATTAATTCCGGAATGGTGATGTCATTGTTGTCGATATAGGCATGAATTCCGTCTATGACCTCCCCTAGGTTATGAGGAGCCATATTGGTGGCCATTCCTACCGCAATCCCCGAAGCACCATTCAGCAATAAAGCCGGAATTTTTGCCGGAAGGACGATAGGTTCCTTTAAGGTATCGTCAAAGTTTAACTGAAAATCTACTGTTTCTTTGTTAATATCCGTAAGCAGTTCTTCAGCAATTCTCCTTAACCTTGCCTCGGTATACCTCATGGCTGCAGGATTATCACCATCAATTGATCCAAAGTTTCCCTGAGGATCTACCAATGGGTATCGCAACGACCATGTTTGGGCCATTCTAACCAAAGTTTCATAAACAGCTAAATCTCCATGTGGATGGTATTTACCCAATACCTCACCAACTATTCTTGCAGATTTTTTATAAGGCTTGTTGTGGGAAACCCCCAACTCCTGCATTCCATAAAGGATTCTGCGGTGTACAGGCTTTAATCCGTCCCTTACGTCCGGTAAAGCCCTGGAAACAATTACAGACATCGAATAATCGATGTAAGCACCACGCATTTCTTCCTCAATATTAATCGGGATGATGTTCTCGTTCTCTCCTTGAGCCATATTTAAATTTTCTCGCTAATAACCTGCAAGATAGCAAAAAGTAAAGGTTTAGAAAAATATTATATTTGATACAAATGAATAATTAGGTATCCTTTTTATATTCATAGAGTTAATTTTCCTAATAACAGGAAATAATATGGAAAAGTAGCTTTCGAAAGCCTAAAATCAGTTGCCATACCACTGTCCTACTTTTCTATTCTGCCTTTTGAAAATAGAGCTCCCACGGTATTCAACCCCATTGTGCAAATGCTTCATAACCACCTTGCAACCCGCGATTTTACAGCGTTTGGTACCCGGCAAACTTATGGCTACCCCTAGCTGTATGGTATAAAGAGATTGTTTGACTCCCTGAATTTCTACGGGATCCACCATATTATAATCATATGGTCTAAACTCTGCCGCAGGTTTTATAAAAACTTTGGAATATTCGCCCAAATCTCGTTCAATCCTAAGTCCAAGCCCATAATATCCTTTGACCACGGCAAGTTGAGGGTCTAAAGATTTTTTAAAGGTCATAGAACCAAATTCACCTTCTAAAGTTAACCTCCAGGGATAATGTTGTCTGGCCCTCTGTCTCAGTTGAGCCTGTACAGAAAGGTTGCTTTCAGAATACTTTCGGTATTTCCACCTTAGAAAAGAAATCCGTTTTCTGGAATCCCAAAGCACCAATCCAACGGTACCATATAATTTATCATAGGTGTATTTCTCCTGCTCCAAAGCAAATGTATTACCATTTCCTGTCAGCCTGTCTAAACTACCCCATTCTCTTCCATAGCCACCACCTATGCTAATAAGGTCAAATAAATTTAAGCGAACGCCTAAATTAACCGGATAAGCATAGCCTGTGCTTCTATACAATGTTGTATCCGGTCCTGAAAATTCTGGAGCCTCCATGGTTTGCAAATCAGTGATGGGGTAGTTTTCAGGCTCCTCACTCAAAAAATCAAGTTGGTATTCATGGAAACCTGCTCCGGAAGATAATTCAAAAGAAAAATTGCTGACCGCATTCCTAAATGCATTGCCAACTTCATTGTCACTTTTTCTGCTTTTTATCTTTTTTTCAATCCCAAAAATATCTTCCTGTGCCCTGCTTTCATAGGTATTAAATAATAGTAGGGATAGAAATAAGGCACAAAGGCAAAACAAATGCTTTCTAGTTTCCATAACAATAAACAATCTTTTATTTACTAACGCAGTAAAATCAAAAAACCCTCAACAAATGAGGGTTTTTTTATTATCTCTACAGAAAATAAATAATATCATCCTGCGTCAGAAGGGCTTTCTTCCTCTTCAGTGCTTCTTTTTTCTTTCAATTGAGCAATTTCACTGTCCACTTTTTCCTTAATTTCAGGATTAGCCTTCATGGCTTTATTAACTTTATTAAAGGTGGAAATTCCCAACACATCATCATTTTTGATCAAGCCAATTTTCATTTCCCTAACCTCTGTGCTCAAAGAACCCATAAATTCTAAAATGGCCTCATAAGCAACTTTCTCCTCATCTGTAATTTCAATTTCTGCAAGCTTGGCTTCATCATCCCATGCACCTTTTATTTCATTGTAACGGGCAGCACCATCTATCACCTCATTGTCTTTGATCATAGATACCAATTCTGCATTCTTTTGTTCATAAAAAGCCATTACAGAATCTTCCATTGCAGCAAATTTAGCAATTTCCTCATCCGTAATTTCTTCAGCAGCTTCGTCTTGTGCTTGTGCATTAAAACCTATTAGACCTACAAATAAAAAGGCCAATCCTAATAATTTCTTCATAATTTTATCTCAATTTATAAAATGCTTTATACCCTCGAATTAAATCAGAATCAACCAATTTAACAAACAATGAACAAAAAAATGCGCTAAAAATTATTTAATAGGGACAATTTTTGAATTTAAACAATACTTTTTAGCTTATTAATAGTCTCAGTTGGATTTTCTGATGAAAATACAAAATTACCTGCTACCAATACATTAGCCCCTGCTTCAAAAAGTTTTTTTGCATTAGCTAAACTTACCCCACCATCAATTTCAATTTTTGCATGAGAACCTGTTTCCACAATTAATTCTCCCAAAGCATGTATTTTTTTATAGGTGTTTTCTATAAATTCCTGTCCACCGAAACCGGGGTTGACAGACATTATTAAAACGGTATCTACCTCTTTCACTATATCTTGCAATAACCTGATAGGTGTATGTGGATTAATCGCAACGCCTACTTTACAATCTAATGCTTTAATTGCTTGTACGGTTCGGTGCAAGTGTGGGCAGGCCTCTAAATGTACAGTAATCTGAGCTGCGCCGGCTTTTTGAAAAGCTTGCAGGTATTTGTCCGGTTCCACAATCATCAAGTGGACATCCAATGGCTTTTTTGCATGGCGATTTATGGCTTCCACCACCGGCAAACCAAAAGAAATATTGGGAACAAATACACCATCCATAATGTCTACATGGATGTAATCTGCTACAGAATCATTAATCATTTCAACTTCTTGCTGAAGATTAGCAAAGTCTGCAGCCAATATTGAGGGGGCTATTAATGGATTCATATGGATAGTATTTAGGTTGATACAATAGTTGTTTAGGATACAAAAAAAGGCATTTTTAAGTTCAATTCCTTATTTCTTCCACAACTTCACCGTTGATACTGAGGAATCGTCTTGTAATTCAACCAGATAGATTCCGGGGTTTAAAACTTTCATACTGGCACTGTAGGGGAAATTACTTTTGCTCCTTTCCAATTCATGCTCACTTACCAGCTTTCCATCACTAGCAAACAACTTCATGGTGCAGTTAATGGAGGTCCCAAATTCAATAAGCAACTCATCTTTGGTAAGGGGATTTGGGTACACCCTTGTAGTGGATTCACCTTCCGGCTCTTCTTCTTCGATGAATTTACCAAACATGGCCCTTGTAAAATCCGGGACTCCATATCCCAGCTCATTGTCCGGCTGATAAAATTGAGATCCACTTAGTAAGATTTGTTCTCTCAATTTCTTATTGGTCCATGTGGGATTTGCTTCTCTTAATCCTGCGGCCAAAGCTGCCACTTGTGGGGCGGAAAATGAAGTACCACTGGAATTACTTGTTCCCTCTTCTTTTCGCCAAAGGGTAACGCCCGTTCCATAAGCCACCAATTCCGGTTTGATTCTATTGTCAGCACTTGGCCCAATAGAACTAAACCCTGCCTTTTTAAAGTTGCTGTTGATGGCTCCTATAGATAGAATATTCTCTGCATCTGAAGGTACGGTAATGGTTTTCCAACTAATATTTCCTTCATTACCGGCACTACTGACCACTAAAATACCTTTTTCAGCTGCCATATGGGCTCCTCTGGTAATGATTGCCGTTTTCCCATCAAGATCTTCTTTAGAGTAATTCATCGCATTATCATCAAAATAATTGTACCCCAAGGAACTATTGATCAATTCCACTCCCAGGCTATCGGCATATTCAGCGGCTTTCACCCAATTGTACTCTTCAATTCTATATTCTGAATCTACATCCTCAGTTATACATAAGATATAGCTGGCTCCATAGGCTCCGGCAATTAGGTTTTCCGGATCGTAGGAAGCCATAAGTGACAGGGTGCCGGTTCCATGCGTGTCTGCCTTATACACATTGTCAGAACCAGGCAAGACAAAATCTTTCGTGGCATAAATTTTCTGTTCAGTAAACAGGTGTTCAAAGGCTGGTATCTTGTCTACATTTAAAAATCCCGCATCAAAAATGGCAACCAAAACTCCTTTTCCGGTAAATCCTGCTTTATGCATGGCTGAAATACCCAAAATGCTGTTTTGAAATTCAAAATCTGAAGGGGCTACAGCACGGTTCTTGCGCTTTTTTTTCTTTTTAACTTTATAATTCTTGGTACTTCTTTCCAAAGTGCCAACTTCTCCCTTGGCTACAAGATTGACTTCACTAACAAAGTCAAGCGAGGAAATGTCTTTAATGGCTTCTTCAGATGCCTGTATGATGGATGCATTTAGCCATTTGGAATGATAAATAAAGCGATCCACATAAGGACTGATGGTTGCTATGTATTTTGAAGAAACAGGTAAGTCTGTGCTGTCCAATAATATATTATCTCTAACTCTTCTTTCAATACTTTTTGGGCTTAGCAAACCTTCAGCTTGTTCAAGGCTTAAAGCCGCATCCGGTTTATACTTATAGTGCACAGCATACCTGTCTTGAGCCAGCACATTGGCAATTGTTAAAAAAATAAAAAGCGCTAGTGCTGTACTAAATTTCACCATAGTCAATAAGCCTCATATGAGTAGAACGGCCTTCTTGAATGATTTGTTCACCCAAACAGTCGTTTCTAGAGCAGTATTGAAATACTTCATAGTAATATTCCACCATCCCAATATTATTTACAAATACCTCATATCTATTGTCCCGAATGGTGATCAAATCATCTTCATCACTTTTTCTAACTTTTACAGCGTCCGAAAAAGCAAATTCATTTAAAATATAGCTGCCAATACTTTCAATAAAATAATTTTCTTCCCCATTATTATTGTAGCTGTTTCCATTCCAACTAAAATCCAAACTTACCGGATATACGAGGATGACTTCTTGTTGATTATTGAAATTTCTGATGATTCTATTTTGTTTAAAACTAGCCGTATAAACTTCTTCATTGGCCCATTCGCTTCTATCCGGTGACTTATTGCGGTGAAACAAATACACCATTTCATTCATCTCATTCAAATAGAAGTCTTTTAGTTCATCCCTATAATAATAATTCGCCGTTTCAAAGTCATTTTCACCAAAGTAAACCGTTTCCACTACGCTATACTCACAATATGTACCAATTTCCAAAGGAAAATAGGTGGAAGAAATCAATTCAGGATCTTCAGTCTCCTCGGCACAGCTTCCCATAAAAATAAGGAGGGGTAGCAACCAATACCTTTTATTAAAAATTTTCATTTTCTATCTTTGAATTCAATTGAAAATTACGCAAATAATCCACTAAAATAAAATGGCTTTAAAAACTTTTGTAAAGATAAGTAATGTTAACAACTTAAGCGATGCACGTTATTGCTCGGGAATGTATGTAGACTTAATGGGTTTTTCTCTGGAAAATGAAAATGAATACTTTGTTAGCCCTACCGCATTCAAAGAAATAACCGATTGGCTATCCGGCCTGGAATATGTTGCTGAGTTTTCAAACAGCCATCCTGCTCAAATCTTAGAAACATTGGCTCAATATGAGGGGTTTGCTTACATTCAAATAGAAGAAAAACTGCACCTTCCCATGCTTAAAAATTCCAGTTACGGCTTAATTTATAAAAGAAACATCAATAACGAAGCAGACCTGGATGACCTTATGGATTATGCTGTCACACTGAAGGAAAACAATGTGATGTTGAACCTAGAAGCAGACCAAGCACTGGAAATAAGTCCTGCAATTCATGATAAACTTAAAACTATTGCTGAGAAATGTGATTTACTGCTTGGATTTGGTTTTGATGAACAGAATATTGAGCAGCTATTGGACCAAACCCGGATCAAGGGTATCAGCATGAAAGCCGGCCATGAAATCAGACCGGGAATTAAAGATTTTGATGAATTGGCTGATATTCTAGAAACCCTGGAAATTGAAGATTAGGCTTCTTTAAAGCCAAATTCAATGTATTTAATTGTTTCTCCTTTGTCCATAAACATCTTCTCGTAACGCGTCATGATGCCATGATGGATGTCTTTCCATTCGGATTGGTAAAAGTCTCGTGTATTTTTATAAATGACAATGTCCTCTCTGCTTTCAAACAAGTCGAAGGTATATTCATAAAGTCCGGTATTATCTGTTTTGAATTGTACATGCCCTTCCCGGCCCATGATTTTTTTATACATTTCTAAAAACTTAGGAGATGTAAGTCTTTTCCTTTCGTCTCTGTCTTTGGGGCGTGGATCAGGAAAGGTTATCCAGAGTTCATCAACCTCTTTTTCCTCAAATGAATCTTCCAAAAGCTCAATTTGAGTTCTTAAAAAAGCCACATTCTCTAAACCTTCTGCGATGGCAATGCTACTGCCTTTCCAAATTCTAGAGCCTTTGATATCCACCCCAACAAAATTTTTTGAAGCATCAACCCTGGCCTGCCCTACGGTAAACTCTCCCCTTCCACAAGCCAGTTCTACCACCAAAGGAGCCTCACTTTTAAACTGCATGGATTTCCAATTTCCCTTGATCTTTTCAAAAATGTCTTTTCCCGGTTGAACCACATTGGCATTTTCTTCATTTTGCCTAAACCGCTCTAGTTTATTTCTTCCCATTATTATAAATCATTTATTTCTGCCACAACAAAGGTACTTCCTCCTATAAAAATTAAATCCTCTTTTGTTGCCTTTTTTTCTGCTGCCATTCTGGCTTGATTAACATTCTCAATAACCTCCACTTTCAAACCCAACTCAGTCGCTAAACTTTGAAGTTCCCTGGCTGGCATTGACCGTGGTTGGTCTGCCTGACAAAAGAAATATTCGGCATCTTTGGGTAGTTTTTCAAGCACCTTATAATGGGCCTTGTCTTTTACCATTCCCAAAATCATGTAAAGCTTTTGCTGCCCTTTTAATACCGACAGCTGGTCAATAATTTCCTGAATCCCATCTGCATTATGGCCTGTATCGCATATGGTTAGTGGTTCTGAAGAGAGAATTTGCCAACGCCCTTTCAGTCCGGTATTAGTGATAATATGGGACAAGCCCTCTTTTATATGTTCGGGATGCAGTTGCAAACCCAATGCATTCAATTGATTTAAGGCCACTATAATTGCCGGGAGGTTTTTGGCTTGGTAACTCCCCAGTAGATCCAATTCTAAATTGGCTACAGTAGCTGCACTACCGGAAAGTGAATATTGGGCCAGGCTTTTATCTTTAGATTGTCTATTGTATCCGGTAAAATTTACTTTCAAAGATTGATCTGCAAAGATAATATTGGCCTTACGATCAGCGGCAATGGAGCGGAAAACACTAGCTGTCTTATCATGGGTTTGTCCAATTACTACCGGCACATGTTCTTTGATAATCCCTGCTTTCTCAAATGCAATTTTATTTAAGGTATCTCCCAGAAACTGCTCATGGTCAAAACCTATATTGGTAATGATACTTAATAGCGGATGGATCACATTTGTACTGTCAAATCTTCCTCCCATACCTGTTTCGATTACTGCATAATCGATTCCTTGTTTGGCAAAATAAGCGAAAGAGAGAGCCACGGTCATTTCAAAAAAACTAGGCTTCAGTTCCAGTAGATAATCTTTATTGGCCTCAACAAACTGTACGACCTCATTTTCGGGGATTTCTATTCCATTTATTTTGATTCGCTCTCTAAAGGATTTTAGATGTGGAGAAGTATAAAGGCCGGTGGTATATCCTGCAGCTTGCAGTACAGCCGCCAGTGCATGAGCTGTACTACCTTTTCCATTGGTTCCGGCAATATGAATACTTTTGAATTTATGTTGGGGGTTTCCGAGGTGGGCACAAAGTTTTAGGGTATTGCTTAAGTCTTTTTTAAAAGCAGCACCTCCAACCCGCTGAAACATGGGCAAGGCCTGAAACAGAAAGTCCAGGGAAGTTTGATAATTCATGGGGATTAATTAATCTACGCGGATAATAAAGGTGATTTTTCCTTTGGAATACTCAGCAATGGTATTTCCACTTTGTGGTTTAAAAGTCAGGCTGTTGACTACTTTCCGGTAATAATTCAATACTTCATTACTTACATTATAAGTATCTGGAATGGCCTGTACAATCCTTCCGCTATCATTGATGGTAATGTTAAAGACAATTTTGCCATTCCTATTGGACACCCGGTCTTGGATATTGGGTTTGGAGGCAAAATCCCAACCTGCCAGGTCCAGGTCATACCCGGCCCCATCTCCGGTATTTCCTTTACCGGACTGTAAAATGGATCGCCCATCTATGGTGCCATTTGGCTTACCTTCATCCCCTGTCTGGGAACTGGTTCCCTGACTGCTTCCGGTTGTTGCTTGATTCCCGCTTCCTGTGGTCCCACCCGCTCCAAATATGGCTCTGGGGTCAACTTTAGGTTCTGGCTTTTCAACTTTTTCAGGTTGTGGTTCTTCTTCAGGTTCACTTTTTACAGGTACTTCTGCCTTTTTTGTGGTTTCCTTAATACTTTCCTTCTTTTCTACCGGCTTGGGTTCTGCTTTTACCGGACTAGGTGCTTTAGAAACAGCTTCAATTTTTGGCTCACTTTTTTGAACCTCAGCTGGAGAAGGATTCGATTGCGGTGGGCTTACAGGTGTTATATTTTCTGTTGGTTCAGGTGCCGGTTCACCCGGGGCCGGTGCCTCTTCGGCCGTTTCTTGACTTGTAGAAGGGGGTGTTTCTGTGGGTTTTGCATCGGATCCCATATCTGAAAAACCCAGGTTTAACTCTAGTCCAAATTGAGACATGGGTGGATCAGGTTGCTTCCACACCATAATAAAATAAAAGCCAATCAATAACATTACATTAATGATTAAAGTAATGATAATTGCTTTTCTATTGTTCTCTACTGTAGCTTTATGGTCCTCCCAAATTTCCATTCTTTACTTAAACGGTTGTGTTGCAATGGTTACATTGGCATCCAAACTTGCAGCAATTCCCCCAATTTCTACCAGGTATTCTACAGGAACTTCTTTGTCTATATGCAATACCACATAGCCTTTGTTCTCATTCAATAAGCTGGTTAGTTCGGCTTTCACCTGATCTCTACTTACCTGCTTGTCATTGACAGCAAATCGTAAGTCCTTTGTAATACTAACGGTCACCTCTTGCATAACGATGTCTGAACTTTCGCTGGAAGGTAAATTTACCGGAAGACCCGAAGGGGTAATAAAGGATGAGGTAAGCATAAAAAATATAAGCAATAGAAAGATAATATCCGTCATGGACGACATGCTGAAACTAGTTTCTATCTTATTTTTTGACTGAAGTGCCATATTACTTTTTATCCTGTAAAAGATCGATAAACTCAATCGTAGTGTACTCCATATTGTGGATCAATTTGGAAACCCTGGTTACCAAATAATTGTAGCCCAAATAAGCCACAATCCCTACCACCAATCCTGTGGCAGTCGTAATCATTGCTTCATATATACCGGTAGAAAGCAATTTTGGAGAAACCATTCCCTCCTCTTGGGCTACTCCTATAAAAGCACGAATCATGCCAGCAACAGTTCCTAGGAAACCGATCATAGGCGCAGCACCGGAGACAGTAGCCAAAAGGCCAAGGTTTTTCTCTAGCTTATAGATTTCTATTTTACCTACATTTTCTATGGCTACTTCAATGTTTTTAAGGGGGCTCCCTATTCTCTCCAATCCTTTGGAAATCATATGGGCTACCGGTGTCTCTTCACCTTGGCATACCATTTTTGCTTGCTCAATATTTCCACTTTGAACCATCATTTTCACTTGGTCTATCATTCCTTTAGGCGTCTTTGATGCCTTTTTTAGGGTGATGATGCGTTCTACGAAAATAAAAATGGCCAGGATAAAAAGTAAATAAAGTGGAATCATCATATAGCCCCCCTTGATCATTAAATCTAATAGACCAATATCATTGGAGCCGGTGCCTTCCATAAGGGCAAGTGAATCTACAGCCGGAAGGGCATCACTGGTTGACAAAGTTTGTAGTAAAGTCATATTAATATTTCAAAACCCATAAGTTTTCTTCAAAATTGTCCTGAAAGCTTTCTCTGGCTTCCAAGGCCAGATCCACATTTTCAAACTGCCCAATGGCCAGCCTGTAATAATGAATCTTTCCGTAAGGATGTATCAAAAACGTATTCTCTCCGGCTTTATTGAGTTTATCCGAATAATCTCTAGCAAGATCATCATCTATAAAGCTTCCTACCACTAAAAAATACCTAGGTGCAGCCTCTCTAGCATCAATTTCTATCAATTGTGGAGTTGTTTCTTCTGCAGGTTCAGATTCCTCAACTACCGCTTCCGGAACTTCTTCTTTGGCCGCAGGTGCTGGCTTTTCAACTTGATTCGTACTGGCTGTATTTTTTAATGGTTGCTGATCGAGTGTATCAAAAAGACCGAAATAATATAGCCCGAAACCCAAGAACAATATCAGCAATAAAATGATCAAAAAGATACCACCTGTATTGTCTTTCTTTTCTTCTTCTGCCGGAGGATTATTTTTGGATGGCTTAGCAGATTTTTTCTTTCCTGAGCTTGAAATTGACCCGGCTGCTTTAGCTCCTTCCAATGGTGTTACATTGACCGGTGGCAAGCCAAAGTCCTCATCGTTATCGGATTGGCTGTTATGATCCTTGGAATTTTTGTCAGACATCTTAAAAATTGTTATTTTAATCCACTAAGCTAAAGCAAAACCAGCAAATCGCCAATATTGATACGAATAAATCCCCCATCCTCAAATTATATTTTTGGGGACTTACCACTCTTTTTTTAATTGGATGGTTAGTAATTATCAAAATTTAAAACTCAGTCCACCTATCAATTGAATCCCCCGAACAGGATAATTGCTAAAGCGTTGGTACTTTTGATTTAGCAGATTGTTGCCATAGGCAAAAGCAGAAAACCTTTTAGTAATTGCATAATCAGCACCTATTTGAAGGTCCACCAATGTACCAAGTATTCTCTGGTTGTCAGATACCAAATTTATCGCATTAATCCCTCCCATGGCATTGACATTGGCATGTACCAACCATTTATCGTCTGGGGTAAAGGTATTGTTTAATTTCACCTCCCACTCCGGTCTTTGCCAGGCAAAGCTAATTTCATCCAATGTATAATGGTAATAATGTGCTGAAGCATCCAATTGATACCAATCATCAAAATTAAAATCTAAGGAAGCATGATATTCCAATACCTTGGAGTTATTGTCATAAATTAACTGAAAACGAGTACTGTCCATTTCATTGTTTCCATAAAAATGCATATTGGTGAAATCACCATACTTAAATCCAATTTTATAATTTACCTGATCATTGGCTTTGCCGGTGATTCCTGCATCTATTTGGAAATTTTGAATGGTATTTTTCAGGTTTTCTGAAGGTCCTAAAAAGGGATTTTCCTGGATGAAGTCATAATAGGTATTTCTAATGACATCCCCTTCGTAAGCTCCATAAATTCCAAGTTCAGGAACCACAAAGTAGGACATTTTCAAAATAGGGAAAATATGAAAATCTCCTGTTTTATTGGGAACAATATCATTCTCCTGGACCACATTCGCCCCTACTTTGATCTTAAAGGACTCTTTGGCATATTGTACGTAAGGTTGTAACTTAAAATAGTTCCGCTTGATATCTTCATAATAAATATCCTGAGGTGAGGTAAAGGCCAAAAGGCTATTGATGCCGCCTTTAAGAAAGTCATTGGCCCTAAAACCTGCATTGGCTCGAATCAATACCTCAGTTTCCTTGGCCTCATATCGATCATTGAAAAGCCTTAAAGCAAGGTTGGCCTCATAATCAAAGGGCTCAGTTTTATCCACACGTCTTAATCCTGCCATGACTTTAAAAGTACCAAAAACCTGACGAATGGAGTCTTGCATTATAGCGGTTTCCGGATCCGGAGTATATCCATAGAAGTGATGCATATCCCTTTCGTATCCCAGCCTTCCAAATATCTCAAAATCATCCCTGTAAAGACTACCATTTAGTAATAGGTCGGTATGGTCTTCTGCAGAGTTTTCCCCATCTACTGGGCCTGTGTAAAAGCCTTGATGCTTAAGGTGAGCTCCATAAGTATAATCGTAATTGTCCAAACTGTGGTAATCTGCTTGGATTAGTGGGGAAGAATAATTGCCATACCCCAACTTTATAATGGCTTGGGTTTGGTCACTTTCAGGCTTAGGAAATGGTTTCTGATAGGGCTGAAAATTTACATCAACCGGAGCAAGCGTTGCCGCAAAATTCTTTACCTGGTAGGTATAATTGATGGAAGTAGTTACCTGAGGTAAGGCAGGACTCTTTTCAAAAAACCTGGATTGCCTTGGTAAGCTTAAAACCCTGTCCTTACGTATAATAAATTCGGTATCCCTTATTTCTCCTCTTTGCGGGTCCGTTGTCTCTTGAGAATATCCTTGAACAACACCTGTCAATACCAACAGCCCAGTTATTAAATTTTTAATATTCTTCATTAATTGGCTAAGTTGATGGTTTGCAATAAAGTTTCTGCTTCCTCTTTGACCGACTCATCAGAGGCATTTTCAATGATGGATTCTAAAGTTGCTTTGGCCTGAAATTTTTCCTCCATGGCTATATAATTCTGGGCAAGGACAATAAACTGCTTGCCATACCAATAAGCGTACTGAGTAAAAGGCTGCGAATTATCAAAAATCAATTCATTGGAAGCTTCATATTCACCCTTTTGATTTAAGCGCAGAGCCATTTTATACAAGGCTTCAGCCCCCTGGACGGTCTTATGGGTTTCCATTAAATGCCGGTAAACTTCCATTGCTTGAATTTCGGCCTTGGTATTTTCTAGTGACTTGGCCTTTATCAAAAGTGCATTGGGCGCTGAGTCTATGGTGATACTGCCAAGTTCAAGTATTTTATCTGCATTGATAATGGCTTCATTGTATTTTTGTGTTTCAAAATAAGCCTGCATCAAACCGTAGGTAGCTTCATATTCCTCCGCTTTGCTCCTAGCATTTTTTGCAATGAACTGGTAATAAGGTATTGATTTTGCAAAATTGCCATTTTCAAACTCAATCTGTCCTATCTTTTGATAAACACGGCTTTTGAGGTTGTTGTCACTGGTATTCTCTATTTCATAGAAGATAGCCAATGCCTTGGTTTTATCTCCCAACCTAAAATTGGCGTCTCCTAAATAATATTTTGCCTCCGGAATTTGAGCTGAATTTGGATAATTTCTAATGAAGTTTTCCAATGCAGTGATAGCATCTCGGTAAGACTGATTGAAAACCAGACTTTTTGCAGCTGAAAATTCAACATTTTGAAGGTTATTATTGCTAGGATTCGATTTTCTATATCCGGACAGGTAAGTAGAAAACTCCTGCGACCTACCTTGTAAAGACAAACTCTCTTGCAAACCAACCAAGGCCGTTTCGCCATTTTCTGAATTTGGATAGTTATCCAAGATCATTTTATAATCCTCTATGGCCTGATCATAGTCTTTCAAAGAATAATTGGCAACCGCTCTGCCCTCTAAAGCATAGGGTATAAATGGACTGTTTGGTTTTTTGCTAATCAATTGAGAAAACACATCCCTTGCTTGGCTATAGTTGAGTTCTTCCATGTGTATTTGTGCCTTCTGATAGAGGGCATCTTCCATGTAAAGGCTATTCGGATAATTGTTAATGACCATGTCCAATTGCCTAATTGCCTCTCTATTGTTATTTTGGAAATTGGCTACCACTCCCCCTCTGAAATAAGCATAATCGCTATATTGATTGTTTTCTGCTACTGCCCTTCTAAAAACATTGGCTGCATCGGTGAATTTCTTCTGAACATAATAGGTATCACCCAACCTCACAAACGCATCTTCATAGTGTTGCTTATCACTGCTGTTTTTTAATTTATCGGTATAGGTTTTAAACTGTCTTTCCGCTTTTTCATATTGTCCCTCATTAAAATAAGCATAGCCTAAACCATAATGCGCCCGGATCAAACTTGGATCCATTGAAGGAGGGTTCATGCTGATCAATCTCTCATAAGCCTGTATGGCGGCTGCAGCATTATTATTGGCAGCATTGGCCTCGCCTTTCCAAAATTGGGCCTGAAATTGAAGGGATTTATTTACCGGAAATTGTAAGGACTTGGTCAGCATTTGTTGCGTGCCTTTCAAATTGTTGTCCCTGTAATAGGTCATGGCTTGATAGAAAGTAACTTTCTGATAGGCTTCTTGAATCCTTCTGGACTTATTGTTCATTTTCTCCATATGGCCGATGGCCCGGAGATAATTGTTGGTATTCACCAGCGCATCACTGAGCAAGTTTTCTGCAGCTGTTTTTTGACTCCCTTGGGGATAATCATTCAGGTACTTGTCCAGGGCAGTAATGGCCTCTTGAAATTTACCCAATTCCAAACTAACTTTCGCATAATTGAAAAGGGCTTCTTCTTTAATTTCCGGCCTAAAGTCCATTTTGTAGGCTGCATTGAAACTATTGGCGGCAAAAGGTAAATTTTTCTGTTGCACATAAGCATAACCTAAAAAATAACTAGCCAAATGACCTAGTTCATCGTTTACCAAAGCTACTTCTTTAAAAAACTGGCTTGCTTCAGCAAACTGCTTGTTTTCGTAATGGGCTACACCAGCCTTGTATTGTTGATCTCTGGAAAGCTTTCCTTTGTTGGCAGATACAAAGCCCATATAGTGAAAAGCTGCTTGGGCATAATTCAGTTTTTCATAATATGCTTCTGCCAATAACAAGTGAATTTGTTCACTACTTTCCAAATTCTTCTTATTTACTATTGGAGCAGCATAGGTAATCAGGGTATCCAATTTATTTTGTCGGTAATAGATACCGGCCAACATATAGGGGACCTTTAGGCTGTATTCAGCAGATTTCTCTGCCTCCTTAAAATCTTTGGCGGCAGCTTCAAAGTCGCCTTCTTCAAAAGAACAATAGCCTGCATAAAAATAGGCACTGGCCAAAAAAGGGCTACGATACCTTTTTGCCCTCTCAAAATAGTTTTTGGCTTGGCCAAAATTATTTAACTGAAAGTAACTGTACCCCATTTTAAAAAACATTTCCGGATGTCTTTCAGTACTTAGGGGTACATTTTTAAGCAAATCAAAATTGCTAATGGCCTTTTTGTAATTCTTGCTTTGGAAATAGTCGTTCCCTAATATCCAAGCTGCTTCATTTCTTAATGATTCATTGGGATAATCCAGTATAAAAGCATCCATCAGGGAAGTCCCTTCAGGGAAATCACCCCGTAAGGCAGATAATGCCCTATAATAAGCAATAGCTACTTCTCGGCTGTTGTTCTCTATATCCGGATGTAAAGTCAACCTATCAAAGGCCTCTCGAGAGGAAGAAAATTGATCTTTGTGAAACAGTTCAAGGGCATCCTGAAATTTAGCTTCCAGGCTTGTTTGATGTAAACTGGATTGGGTATAAGCCTGACTGTAAATTAGCAAGGATAAACCATACAATAGCAATGTTTTTCTCATTCTCAAATAGTGGTCAATGAAGAATTTTAAAAATTAGTTCTTTTAATATTTGACTATCGTCTACAGCATTTGAAGTGGTTACACCTTTGGAACGTAAATCCGCCTCCTTTAGGTATCCCACCACATCAATAATCTTGCCTAAAGAATAATTCTTTGCCGCTATGGTATATTCTTTTACAAAATAAGGGTTTACCTTGATCAGCCCGGCCAATTCTCTTTCGCCAAGATTTTTATTGGCTTTGACCAGCAATAGCCGAGAGAAATGAATGTATAAAAGTGTTAAAATGGGTATTAACGGATGGGATTTGATATTCTGACCAAAGTAATTAATGATGGTGTTCGCCTTATTAACATCTTTGTAACTTAGGGCTTTGGTCAATTCAAAATTGTTAAAATCCTTACTGATTCCAATGTATTGTTGGATATGACTCGGGTTGATTTTAACAGGTTCATTAAAATTGATAATCATTTTATCAATTTCATTGGTCAGCACTTCCATATTATTGCCAATAGATTCAGCAAGAATTTGGCAGGCCTTTGTTTCGATTGAATGTCCCTTTGATTTCACATATTGTTCAATATATGGGGAAAGTTTGTATTCAGGAACTTTGTCTGATTTTACCAGTATGGCTTTTTTATCCAACTCTTTGGCTAGGGCTTTCCGGCCATCCAAAGTTTTGTATTTATAGGCGAAAACCAAAATGGTGCTTGGCAGCGGATTATTGATATAGGCGATCAACTGTTGATCCCCGGCTTCTTTTCCAATTTCAAAAACATTTTGTGCTTCCTTTACAATGACCACTTGCCTGTCTGCCATCATAGGAAAACGTTTTGCATTGGTAAGAATCGAAGCAATAGTCGATTCTTTGCCATACATTATGGTTTGGTTAAAACTACGGTCCTGAGGTGCTAGGGCATTGTTTTCAATGAAATCTGAAATTTTATCAATGAAATAGGGCTCTTCACCCTGAAGAAAATAAATAGGGGCAAATTTATTTGCTTCCAGCTCTTTTAAAATACTTTCCGGTTTACTGGCCATACCTGATTTAAAAATGAAACAAAAACAGTTCAAATATAAAAAGAATAAAGGATTATTAACTGTTGAATGAAACAATACCTTCATTACTTTTGTATGTATTATATCACAAATCAAATTAAAGGTGGAAACAATAGAAACTGGTATCTCTTATTATAAGGAAGGAAAATTTGAAGAGGCTTTGGCAGTATTCAACAGGTTAATCAAAGAAGAAGGATCTCAACCTGCTTACCTGCATTTTAGGGCCAGGGTTCAATCCAGGTTGGGGGCCATGGAAGCAGCATTAATTGATTTTGACTTATTATTAAGAGCAGACCCTTACAATACAACCTATATTTCAGACAAGGCAGTGGTGCTGCATTTACTTGATCGCAACAAAGAGGCGATGGAAGGATTTGACCAAGCGCTTAACCTGGATCCAAACAACCCCTATCGCTACTCTAGTAGAGCTTATTTCAGGGACCGAATTGGTGATTTAAAAGGTGCCATAGCGGATTACGAAAAGGCCATTGAACTTGACCCGGAAGATGCCGTGGCCCACAATAACAAAGGAATCGTAGAGGAGAAACTTGGCTACAAGGAAAAATCACAGCAAAGTTTTTCAGTAGCTGACAAGCTTACCGGATATCAAGCACCCGAAAAAACAAAAGAAAACCCTACTCCGCCACCAAAAATAAAAGAGAACTCAGCCAATGAAAACCTCCCTCCCATTTCTGACAAAAAACCCCTGAGTTTCAGTACCTATTTTAATACTTTGGGAAGTATATTTACGGATAAAAAAACAAGAGATGAATTTAAGTCCTTTATAAAAGAAAAGTTCAAAGGTTTTTGATCACATAAAGTGGTTTATTGATAAAATAAGACATTTTCTTCGAAAGGTTCTTGGTGAATAGGTTTTCAAACCAAGTCTTTTTCTTACTAAGTGTAAACAATATATTTCCCTTGGAAGTAATCAGGTAGTTTTCTAGACCCAAAGCTGCATCATCTCTGTAGGATTTCAAAACAAAGTTCATTTTGTCATAGTGAGCAAAAGGTGCCAATTCCTCTTTTAGGGAAGAGTGCATGGCTTTGTCGATGATATTCGCTTTTGAACTTACATGTACTACGTCTATTTCTGAATCAAACAAACCTGCGATTTTTACTACCTTTTGAATGGCCAGTTTGTCTTCTTCCATATAATCCGTCGCATATACCATTTTTCGGGGAGGTTTAAAAAATACTTTTCTAGGAATAATAAATACATCACAGTTGGCATCTTGAACCACCCTAGATGCTTTGGTCCCTATATAATTTTTTTTGAATTCATTGACCCCTTCCGTTCCCATAATGATAAGGTCAACCTTATTTTCATCCGCATATTCTAGAATTGTATTTACAGCTTTTCCTTCTTTTACCAGGGAATTACAGGCATGTAAACCTTTGTCAAGGCTTTCCTCTTCCACAGTTTTCACCAAACAATTAAGCTTACTTATGGCTGCATGAAGGCTTTCTTCCAATTCTTTTTTCGGAAATAATTTTTTATAATCTTCTGTTTCAGGAACATGAAATAAAATCAATTCTGCATTTAATTTTTCACCCAACCTTGCGGCATATTCTATGGCATTCAACGCACATTCTGAAAAGTCAGTAGGACAAAGAATGGTATATTTTTTCATAATAATTCTTATAATTAAATTTTAATATCCTTGTACAGTACTGACCTCATTAATCAAAGGTCTATTTTCGATTGCATTTTTATAATTGGCAATGATTTGGGGAGCCGCTGCTTTATAATTGGTAATACTAGCGATATGAGGAGTGACCATGATTTCTTCTCTGCCCCAAAAAGGATGCAATTCAGGCAAGGGTTCTTTATTAAAAACATCCAATAAGGCTCCGGAAACCTGACCTGATTCAATAGCTGGAATGAGATCATCCTCAACCAAATGTTTGCCTCTGGCAACATTAATAAGATAAGTTCCAGGTTGGAATTTTTTAAATAGTTCACCATTCAGAAAGCCCTCAGTTATTGGTGTTAAAGGCAATAAGCAAACCACCACATTCACCTTGTCAAGAAATTCTTGAAGTTGAGGACCAAAAAAGTAAGGATGGCGAAAGGAAGTTTTAGGTGTATTTCCATAACCATAACATGAAATACCTAAGGCATGCAACTTATCCAATACATCCCCACCAAGCTCACCTACCCCCATGACACCTACTGAGATGGGAATTTCAGGCTTGGTCATGTCCCATTTTTTAAGCGCTTTATTGGTTATATACCTTTTAAATTGACGGTGAAAATTGAGAATACCCATTACCACATAATTTGTCATGGAAAAAGTAAGTCGTGGATCAACAATTCGGGTGATGGGCACACCTTTGGGAATGTAATCTGCCATGATGTGATCCACACCTGAGCCCATCGAACAAATAAGCTTTAAATTGGGAAATTCTTTAAGAATGTCTTTGGGATGCTGCCACAATACAACTACCTCAACAAGGGCTTTATCTTTAATTTCAGGGTACACTTGAAGGTCGATTTCAGGAGCCAATTCTTGAAAAATACTTCTCCAAGAATTAAGCTCTTTGTCGGGTTTATTTGGCGCAACAATTGCTAATGCCATGAAAGGAATTGGTTGGTTTTGGATAAAATAATTAATTTAAAACTCGCCTAAAGATGCTGCGAAAATATCCAGTCTTTGGATAATTTAAACAGTAAAAAGAGGACAGATATTTAATTAATAACAAATTAACTATCTTTACAAAAGGGTGATATTACCGTTTAAACAAAATAATAACCCATACTGTAAGGTTATCCTTTTCTTTATAGAGCTTTAAGCCAATCTAATTATAAAATCCATGAAAACAAAGAATATTGTTTGCCTAATGATGCTATTTACAGTTGTTCAACTGAATGCATTTTCACAGATTAAAATGCCTCAGGCGAGTCCTAGCAGTAAAGTTTCACAACAGGTAGGTTTGACAACCATTCACCTGGATTATTCAAGACCCGGAAAAAAGAATAGAAAGATTTTTGGAGAACTTGTACCCTATGGAAGGATATGGAGAACCGGTGCCAATAACCCAACTACCCTGGAATTTGATATAGATATAAAAGTAAACGGTTTGCCACTGAAAGCCGGGAAATATGCCATGTATACCATTCCTGAGAAGAAATCTTGGACCATTATTTTTTCAAACAATACAGAACTATGGGGTGCGATGGGCTATGATGCTGCGGATGATGCACTTAGAATCAATGTGCCGGTAACCAAGCTTAAAAAAACAGTAGAGTCCATGCATATAAGCTTTTCCAACCTAACGGATTCAGGCGCACAACTCAATATCGCATGGGACAAAACATCAGTGGGTTTTAAAATTGAAATGGAAGTCGACCAAGTAGTTATGGGTCAAATCAAAGCGCTGCTAATAGACCGTGAAAGCAATGATGCAGGCTTACTTTTTCAAGCAGCCAATTATTATTACAAGCAGGAAAAAGACCTCAATAAAGCCCTTGAATGGGTAACAAAATCTGTGGAGAAAGATGCGAAATATTATACGGTTCACTTGAAAGCAAAAATTTTGGCTGCTTTAGGAAGAAAACAAGAAGCTATTTCCACTGCCCAAGTATCAATGAAATTAGCAGAAGAAGCAGGTAACCCGGATTATGTAGCCCTTAATCAACGTTTGATTGATACCTTATAACCAAAGCTATTAGGTAGTGTAAACCAATAAAATTGAAATGTTGGCCTCTCCAATTAGATAAAAGCCAAACTACAAAGGTTTGTAAACCAGAATATCAGCCTTGAAACAGCACTGTAAGCAATTGCAGTGTTGTTTCAAGGCTTATTTCATGCATTGATCCTATTTAAAGATTGGAAGCTTTAGGTTTGGAGAGCAACAAGTTTAAAATGGTAGCAATTAACATTACCAATAAACATCCAATGGCATTGTACCATAAAAACCCAATGTCAATGCTCAAGTCACCTATGGTTTGGCCATTGAAATAATGGAGGGTTAAAATCAATATTTCTGAAATTATAGCTGCCATAAATACAGCTCGGCCACCTACCCATTTCATAAAAAATGCAACCATAAATATTCCCAGAATACTGCCATAAAACAAAGAGCCCAGTAAATTAACGGCCTGAATAAGGTTTTCAAAAAGGGTGGCATAGGTTGCAAATAAAATGGCAAAAATGCCCCACAGCACCGTAAACCACCTTGAAGATTTCATATAATGATTGGAGCTTTCTTCTTTCTTAATTGACCTTCTATAAATATCGATGGTAGTTGTAGAAGACAATGCATTGAGCTCCGAAGCAGTAGATGACATGGCTGCACTAAATATTACTGCAAATAATAAACCGATAACTCCTTTCGGTAAATAATCCATCACAAAGCGCATGAACACATAATCTGTATCACGGGTCTCAGCCAAGGGATCGTTTTGCACAATCAATTCTTTTACTTTATCTCGGACCTCTTCTTGGGCTTTGGTTTGACTACTGATAGCCCCTTTGTATTTCTCCACAGCCGCTTCATCTTCTGATTCAATCGCACCCAATAAGCTGTGAATACTTTTTTCTTTATTCTCAAATATATTGGTGTATTCGTTTTCCAGTACTTTAAAATCTTCCAAGTACTCACTTTCTTTCAATTTATCGGTTTGAATGGTATTGAAAATAACCGGTGGCTGGTAAAATTGATAAAAGACAAAGACCATCACCCCAATGAAGAGTATAATAAACTGCATGGGTACTTTTAGAAAGCCATTCATCATAAGCCCCATTCTGCTTTGGGTTAGGGTCCTGCCACTAAGATAGCGCTGCACCTGGGATTGGTCCGTACCAAAATAAGAAAGAAATAGAAAAAGCGCTCCTGTAAATCCTGACCAAAAGTTGTACCTGTCTGACAAATCAAATTCAAAATTGACGATATTAAGCTTTTCCATTTTCCCTGCCACTTGCAGGGCCTCGGTAAAGCTTACAGGGATCATTTGAATGACAATTATTCCTGCCAAAACCATCCCGCCCATCATTACTGTCATTTGCTGTTTTTGGGTTACAGATACAGCTTTGGTTCCTCCTGACACCGTATAGATAATCACTACAATACCTATGAAAATATTGGTAAAAGTAAGGTTCCACCCCAACAGAGTAGAAAGAATAATGGCCGGCGCATAGATGGTAATCCCAGCAGCTAAACCTCTCTGTATCAAAAACAGACCTGCGGTCAAAGTTCTTGTCTTTAAGTCAAACCGCTGTTCTAAAAACTCATAGGCAGTATAAACTTTTAACCGATAATAAAGCGGTAAAAAAAACATGCAAATCACAATCATGGCAACAGGTAAGCCAAAATAAAATTGGATAAAGCGCATGCCATCTGAATAAGCCTGGCCGGGGGTACTTAAAAAGGTAATCGCTGAAGCCTGAGTGGCCATGATGGAGAGTCCAATGGTCAACCAATTCATGTCATTCCCTCCCCGAATGTATTTGTCCATATCCTTAGGACCATAAGTCTTATAAATACCATATACTGCTATGGTAAACAAAGTCCCGAATAAGACAGTCCAGTCAAGATAACTCATGAATAGTGTTCAGTTAACCAATAAAATAGCCCTATTAAAAGCCCTAAAACTACCAATTGAAGCCAGTATAGCTTGGTCCATTGGTCAAATGCTTTACTATTTTTCATGGCCTTGTTCGATTAGATTAACAAAAAGCTTGATGGCCCCCGGTACACCAGCAGGAAGCAAGCGAAACCAGGATATGCCGGAATAAGTATAGGTTCCCTTGCCATATTGGGCAAGCAAAAGACTTCCTTTAGACGCATTTTCATCCGGATCCTGCATCAATAGTGGACTTTGATACCTTTCATCCCAGGAGCCGGGAAAATACAAGCCCCTTTCCTGTACCCACCCGTCAAAGTCAACAGACTCAATTGCATTGGGTTGATTGAGCACAGGGTTGTTTTTGAGTAGCACTTTGACAGGGGAATCTTCCACTGTCACTCTATCCCTGGAAAGGGTCAAGGGGTATGGTCCAAATTCATTGCTCAGTAATGAGGCAGTAGTATTGTATTGAACGATAAGGTTCCCTCCTGCTTTTACATAATCCATTAAGGCATCTCTATTAGAAACCATATCCTGGTTCACATTGAAAGCTCTGATTCCTGTGATTATGGTACCATATTTTTGAAGGTCTGAACCAAGCTGAGTCGCATCAATCGTTTCAACCTGATATCCCAGATTTTGTAAGATCTCCGGTACCTTGTCTCCGGCTCCCGGAATGTAACCAATGGTTTGAGAACTGAGATTTAGATTAAGTCGGATTAAATTAAAGGAGACATTTGGAAAGTAGGTTAAATTGGGAATGTGAGGATATAAAATCCTTTTTACTCCTTTATCGAATACTTCATCATTATCGGTAACATAAGATATTTGATGCGCTGATTTCCCTTCTGCTTCCACATTACTTAATGCTACTTGGAAATGAATCGCTTTATTTTTTAAATCTCTAAAAGTTTCATTAACCTTATATTCCCCATCATTTAATCCTTCAATTTTTATTTGCCCTTCTTTTATTTCTTTGCCAAAATTGACCATAACGTCCACTATTCCGGAAGCTTCATTAAGAAGGAAAACATTGTCTTGTTTGACAGCTATGGCTACTTCAGGAACAATTTTAAACGGTTGGATTATCTCACCATTTACCCGATCATTGTAGCGAAACTGTAAGGGTAAGTCCATTTGAAACTCCTCTCCGGATAGGGTAAAAGTCAATTGGCCCGATATTGTCGGTGAATTGTAGGCCTTACCTATCCTTTTCTGATCTTTTACAGTATATAAATTATTTTCAGGTTGGTTTCTAAGCCAATAAGGCTGGGAGTTCAAATGATCTTTAGGAATGGTAAAATCCAGCTCCTTTTCGATGGCTTTATTGTTGGATAGATCAGTATTAAGAGAAATCACCTGATCAAGAATCTGAAAAGAATTTATTTTAATATTTTCATTAGTGACTTGATTTAAAATGATTTTGCTGTGTACTGTAGCAGCCGGAAAATTCAATTCCTTGTCAGAAAGAAATAGCCCTCTCCAGCCCAACGTTTCCATTATCAATTGATCTACAAGCTCTTGCTTCTCTTTGACCCAAGGTAAGTTTTTCTGAACCTTATTCAGCTCCTTCTTTATTTCAATCAATTGATCGATATTATTGGCAGGCGCCACAAAGTCAAAGGAATTGATCAAATGGCTGATTTTATCTGCAATTAAATTCCCATTGGAAAGCTGAAGCCAACGTGGTTCCAGGTCTTCAAAAGGAGAAACATCAAAGGTTTTGCCGTCCACCAGTTCGATAAGATCCATTTCCCTACCAATGCTAGCCGTGGCACCAAATCCCTGTGATTTATGCATGGTTCTACTGTTGGCTGCAATTTGAGAATAAGTCATGCCCAGTATAGGGTTAAAACTACCTACCGGAAATTCAAAATACTTTTTACCGGGTTTTTGATCATATACCCCACCCCAACTGTATGCATTCCAAAAGATTCTTTTGGCAGACCAGGGTTTTACATGATCCAATTGCTCAGGGAAAACGTTGGGATCTCCGGAAACCTTAAATGCTTCCCCTGCAATAATTGCAGAAGTGGTATGGTGACCATGGGTTATTCCCGGGGTAGTATTAAACCTGGTAATGATTATATCAGGCTGAAAATTACGGATGACCCAAACCACATCCGACAATAGTTTTTTCCGATCCCAATTGTTCAAGGTTTCATTGGGGTTTCTACTATAGCCAAAATCAATAGCTCGAGAGAAAAACTGTTTTCCCCCATCCGTTTCCCTTGCTTTTAGGAGCTCTTGGGTCCGAATCATCCCTAGTTCCATCCCAAGCTCTTTACCAATTAAATTTTGTCCACCATCACCTCGTGTTAAAGATAGATAGGCCACATCGGCCATTTCTTCATTGGCCAGGTAAGCAATAAGCCTGGTATTTTCATCATCAGGATGGGCAGCTACATACAATACTTTTTTGGTCTCCTGAAGCTTCAAAAGGCCATGATAAACCGAAGCACTACGTTGCGCTTCTAGATGGCCAATAAAAAATAAACTGAGGATAAAAGGTAAGCATAGACGCATGGGTTTATAGAATTGCTTGAGTTGATTTGGTATCATAATTAAAAGTAAGCATTGTGAAAGGTAAGCTAAAACTAAATTATATTAATGGAAATATAGGCAGATCAAGTCAGGAATTTGCTTCATGGCTGATCTCATTGGAGAAACTAAATAAAATTGTTAACTTTTACTCGGCATTGCATCAATATTCTTACTGAATTCCACCAAAATAGTTTCATAGGGAAATGGTTTTATCGGTAAAATTGAATTGGATTAAGACATTTTTTAAATTGATTAGGGGTATTCTTCTTTAAATAAACTTTCGATATGGGCAGCAATAAAGACCACAAAGATATTCCAGGCAATCCTTCCACAGCTTATTCAAGCAAATTCCACTTGAATGACAGGTCCAATGGAAAGGCATTACAAATATTGACTGAGTCAGATTGGGATTTTTGGGTAAAAAATGGATATGTGATTATTCCTCAGGCGGTACCTAAATCTTATACTGCCAGGTTGTCTCAACTATTATGGGAATTTGAGGAAAAAGATCCGGAAGACATGTCTTCCTGGTATGCCAAACCTTCTATAGATATGGAGATGAAAGAATTAACCAACAGTGGTATGGTGGAAATTTACAACCACCAATACTTATGGGATATCAGACAATATCCAAAAGTCTATGAAGCTTTTACTGATATTTGGGGCATGGATAAGCTCTGGGTAAGCATAGATAGGGCCAACCTCAATCTTCCTTCCAGGCCGGGGTTTGAGTTCAAAGGTTTTATCCACTGGGATTATGACCCTGAAACCAATCCTCAAAATGTTCAAGGTCTAGTGGCATTGAATGACCAAAACAATAAAGATGTTGGCGGGTTTCAATGTGTGCCTGAACTTTATCGGAGCTATGAAACATGGAAAAAGGGGCAGCCAAAAGATAGGAACCGTTTTAAGCCTGATATCAGTGGTTTTGAATTGGAAAAAGTAGAGTTAATGGAAGGGGATTTGTTGATTTTTAATAGCAAACTCCCTCATGGCATCCGACCAAATATTAGTGAAGATCAGGTCCGCATGGCCCAGTATATCTCCATGATGCCTGCTGAGGAAGACAATGAGGAAAAGCGAAATTGGAGAATCACGTCCTGGAAAAATAAGGTAGCCCCTGCAGGTTATGCTTTTCCGGGGGATCCTAGAGAATGGGAGAAAATAAAGTACCCAAGAGCAAAGCTAAGTCCCTTGGGAGAAAAATTATTGGGAGTTACTTCATGGTAACTCCCAATGGGTTTTATAAAGTCCACCAATAGGTGAATTTTAATGCCAATGTTCTATTTTTTACGTAAAATGGTGCGGGGACATAATTGTCTGTATAGACCAAATATAGATCCGATGCAGGCTTAAATCTCCATTGAAACCTTGTATTTAGATTGATATTGTTTATTTGCTCATTGTATTGTCCAAAAGCTGTAAAGAAAAGGGTATTGGTAAAGGTAACATCTACCCTAGGTCCCACCAGCCAAAACTTGGTGTTTCCCCATGGTTCGGGCAGGTCTATTTGGTTGTAATTTCCAGTTATAGACAGGCCTACATAAGGTTGAAAACGGTAACCAATTTCACCGGCGAGGTTTAACCTTTCCCCATCAGCAAAGTAGCCCCCATACTGAGATGAAAGCGTATAGGTAAATAAGCTTTGGGGCTTAGAAATATACTCCAAACCGTAAGCATTCCACTGATGTTCAGTAAAAGCATCAAGGGTATTTTGACTATAATTGGTAGGGTCAAATTCTTGTTGTAAGACGATGTGATTGTAGGCATATTTTGCTGTCAGCACACTTTGACTCCTAAATTTAATCCCATAGGAAAGTGAAGTAATATTGTCTGTTTGGTTCAGGTCCATGTCATAAAACAAGGAGGTATTAACTGTTGGCCCATGGTTTAGAATTAATTTACTTTTTGGGAAAAATAAATAAGAAGCATTGGGATTAATTCGATAATAGCCGTTTCTGGGTACATAGCCTACTTCGGCCAAATAATTGGGCGCTACATATTCGTGTTTCCATTCCCAAATCAAATTCCCTCCCAAATATTTAATATTGGCAGCATGTACGGCACTTTCATTGGAAACTATAGGGCTAAACGATTTGACATAAAAAGCTTTTCCTGTCCATTTCCCGTTAGAAGAGGCCAAATTGTATTCCAAACCGGCATTTCTATTATAACTGGCTATTGGGTTTTCTACCCCTTCTCCTCCAGTTGGAATGCTTCCAATATTGGTCCGATTAACAAAAATTACACCTATATTTGATCTTTGTCCAACCCTCCTTTGACCGGCAAGAACGGTATAATTTTGCGAAGGAGTATTGGTTTCACTCACTTTTCCGGTTTGCATGTTCATGGCGCCTATACGCCAATCCTTGTTGATTTTCCCACTTAGCCTGGCACCAAACTGAATGGGTGCATTCAACCCAATTCTTCTGGAGAAAAACGGCCTGATGGTTTCATAACCAAAACTGGCAAATAGATCTCCGTTTTCCAGGAAAAATTGACGCCGCTCAGGATAAAACAATTCGAAACGATCAAGATTTGTAATTTGCCTATCTACTTCAACCTGTGAAAAATCGGGGTTAACCGTCAAATCTAAATTTAAAGAGGAACTAACGGCAATTTTAGCGTCTACCCCCACTCTGTTTTGATAATCTGATGGTAAATCTCTGACATTGTCTTTCACCATCCCTCCCATTACGTAAGGAATCACAGATACGTTCATACCAGGTTCCGGTGGTGCTTCGTCCCATACCAAAATACCGGTATAAGCCAATGAGGCAGAAGGGAATTGACGAGGAACAGGGGCCCAGGAAGATTTTTCTGTTGACTTGAGGTCTTTTCGGCTAAAGTTAATTCCCCATTCTTTGATTCCTTTTTTATACCGTATGGATTTAAAAGGAATGGCTGCTTCAAAAACCCATTTGTCGGGGTAATTTTGAACCTTAGAAAACCATTTATTGTCCCAACTTAAATCCACACTTCCACCTCCATACATGATACCATCCCACTGTGCTCCCGCGGCATTGGCTCCAAAGGAAAACCCGTTAGTTTGGTCATCAAAAGTATCCATGAATAGCAAAAAATTGTCATTTTTACCAAAGGTAAAATCCCTTCGTAGAGATTCTACATAATAAGGTCCTTCTTCTCCATGATGATTAATTACCAATAGGTAGATTTTGTCATCATCATAGGTCATCATAACCTTAGTCTTAACTTCAGCATAACTTGTATCAATGGGTAGAATCATGTAAAAATCTTTGGCTACATCGGCATCAGCCCAAGCCTGTTCATCCATTACTCCATCTATAATTATTGGAGAACTGGCTCGTTTAATATTTAACCTGTAGTCATCATTGATTTTTTGCGCCATCCCGGGTATGGCCAATAATAGTACTAATAATAAAGTAAAACTCTTTCGCATGATTCATTCCGCTTACCGTCAAAACTAAAAATTGAGCATTTGACAAGTAATTAATAAAATATTTAATTTTCTGCGCAATAATAACCTAATTATTGCAAAAACTTAGTTCGGCGCATTGGATTTTTTATTAAAAAAGCAGGATATTATGACTTACAGCAAAATGAGGGTATAAATGGTTAATTTTTTAAGGTCCTTTGGATCAACTTACCGGTTTCTTTGTGTTTCAAGATCAGTTTTTCATCTCCATTGGGCAATATTTCCTTTTTAATTAAAAAGTGTTCTGCGTCGTGGCTTATATATGCCTTCTCCTCCTCATTTCCTTCATTTCCGCGCCAATCCTCTATGATTACCTGCTCCCAATTTTTGCTTTTAGCTGATAAGAAGGCAGCATCCAATATGGCATTGACAATGTATCCATCATAAAAAGTTTCTCCGGGTGCTCTACCTTTATCCAATGCATCAAACATATCTGTAAACATATGAGGATAACCCAGCTCGTGTGCTTCATCACCTACCGGGAATAGCCAACCGGAATCCGACTCCGCTTTCTCAGCAATGTAATTGTCACCTTTTCCGGTAGTAAAAAGATCGAACCCGGTCCGAAGAAAACTATTTAACCAGATGGTTCCTTCTGTTCCCATCACCTCATCTCTCAAGTCCATCCCACCCCTAAAGGTCCAACTTACTTCAAATTGACCTATGGCTCCATTCTCATATTTAACTAATCCGATGGCATGATCTTCGGCATCTATGGGGTGTACCTGTGTATCAGCCCAACACATGACTTCTACCGGACGAACATCCTTGCCAATAAAGTTTCTTCCGATCTCCACACAATGGCAACCCAAATCTATAATGGCACCTCCTCCTGATTGTTCTTTGTCCCAAAACCAATCACTGTGAGGGCCAGGATGTGCTTCTCTGGATTTGGTCCATAAAATTTTTCCCAAACTCCCATTATTAACGCTTTCTACCGACTTTAAAAATTTTGGTGTATAACACAGGTCTTCTAAATAACCGGCAAAAATCCCGGCTTTTTCAACAGCCTCAAGCATTTTCTTTGCCTCCTTGGCCGTTCGCCCCAAAGGCTTGGTACACAATACTGCTTTACCGGCTTTTACACAGGCCATCACTGCCTCTTCGTGCAAATGATTGGGCAATGAAATGATAACGACCTCTACAGATTCATTCATAATTACCTCATCCATTGAGGTACTGTAACTTTCCAGTTCATAATCTGCTGCAAATCTTTTTGCATTGTCCTCATTTCTGGAATAAACAGTAATTATCCGATCAACTCTTCTTTGGGCATGAAGGGTATCTGCATAAAAACGAGCGATAAACCCGGAACCAAGCATGGCAATATTCATAAATCTATATTTTGGATTAAATTATTAATTGGAATAGACAGTAAAGGCAAACCGTGGGATACAACCTTACCCCTGACAAAATAAAAATTAATGTAACAAAATCAGTTTACAAAATAAACCCATAAGGTCATCTTTATTCTTATTTTTGGATGGTAAATCGATTTCTATGGTACATCAATTGTGGATAAATCGGTTTGAATTCAACCAATATTTCCTACGCAAAAGCCAATTGATGATAATAAATGATATAGAAAAATTCTTAGCCTGGGTTTCGGAAAAGGGGATAGACTTATCCTATGATACCGAAAGGCATAAAATTAGACTTTATGAGAAGCAGACAATTATAGGAGATGTTTGGCTGCCTTTTTCTCTTGCTTTCGATCCAGTGAAGAATGGGATATATAAAGTTGAAAAGAATTGGATCATTTTTTTAATCCGTGCCGGAACAGCGGCTCTGGGCTATTTTGAGGAAGGTGTAAATACCGAACATAAGGTTTTTAGGGCCTATATGGTTAGAAAAAAGCAGGGAAAAAGTCAAATAAAATACTTAAAAACCAAAGGCAAATCTCGAGCAGGATCAAGAGTAAGACTCGGAGCATCAGAGAAATTCTTTGCTGATATCAATGAAAAAGTTTCTGAGTACCTAGACAAATATCCTGTAGATTATATTGCTTATTCCTGTTCTAAAACCTTATGGCCTTTTCTTTTTTCCGCAGAAGGCAGCTTAAAAAAAGATGACCCCAGGTTATTTAAGGTGCCTATGCACATACAAGAACCGGGCTATGAAATACTATTGAAAGTCAATGAATTACTGCAGACTATCAACTTAATACCTGAGGAAAATTTTAATAGTTATTTCTCAGATTATAAAGAGAAAGAAACACAAACCCCTGAGGAAGAGGACGATTGGTGAAATCATTAACAATTTACAAGGCTATTGGGGCTTGAGGTATCCAAGTAAAATAAGAAGAGGAGAAATAATTTATCAATCTACTGTGTATATTTGTTGCAATAGAAAAAAGAAATATGCTTTACGATATTACAATCATTGGAGGTGGAATTGTTGGGTTAGCCACCGGTTTAAAGATAAAAACACAAAGACCGGAATTGAAGGTAACAGTTCTAGAAAAGGAGTCGGAAGTGGCCTGTCATCAAACGGGCAACAATAGTGGTGTTATCCATTCCGGATTGTATTACAAACCCGGAAGCATGAAGGCTAAAAATTGTATTAACGGTTATCATCAATTGGTTCAATTTTGTGAGGAAAATGAAATTCCATTTGAAATTACCGGTAAGGTAGTGGTAGCAACAAAGAAAGAACAATTACCTCAACTCAATTTTTTAATGGAAAGGGGATTGCAGAATGGCTTGGAAGGAGTCCGCGCCATATCTATTGAGGAACTGAAGGAGTTTGAACCCTATTGTCAGGGAGTGGGTGCCTTGCACGTTCCTCAGACAGGAATCGTAGATTATAAGCGGGTGACCATGGCCTATGAGAAGAAGTTTATTGCCTTAGGAGGGGAAGTATTGTTCAATCATAAGGTTCAGGATATTAGAGACTTAAACAAATCCATTACTATCAATACTTCAGCAGGAGAAATCGAGACAAAAATTGTAATTAATTGTGCCGGCTTATATGTGGATAAGGTTGCCGCAATGCTTGAAAAAGACCCTTTACCTATCAGAATCATTCCTTTCAGAGGAGAATATTTCAAAATTAAAAAAGAGAGGGAATACCTGGTAAAAAACTTGATTTATCCTGTACCGGATCCTAATTTTCCATTCTTAGGTGTTCATTTTACAAGAATGAAAAAGGGAGGAGTAGAAGCAGGTCCCAATGCGGTTTTAGCATTTAGAAAAGAGGGATACAAGAAAACCGATTTTAATTTAAGTGAATTTTTAGAGGCAGTGACTTGGCCGGGCTTACAAAAAGTAGCCGGAAAATATTGGAGGACAGGCTTGGGTGAATACAAGCGCTCATTTATTAAATCTGAATTTACAAAGGCTTTACAAGAATTGATTCCAGACATTACCTCTGCAGACTTGGTATCCGGTGGAGCCGGAGTAAGGGCGCAAGCATGTGACAAAGAAGGGGGATTGTTGGATGATTTTGCAATCCAAGAAACGGCCAAAGCAGTACATGTGATCAATGCCCCTTCACCAGCCGCTACCAGTGCTTTGTCTATAGCCGATAAAATCAGCGAGCTGGCTTTACAAAAGGTTTAAGGAGATGGATATGCATTTTCCATTGCCTTTTAAATAACCGTATAAGATATTAATTTGAAAAATTTATTTTTTCAGTGCTAAACATGGCTTTTATTTAAGAGATAAACCCCTTTAACGATTTACCAGTCAAATTATCTTTATTCAATAGGATAACTTTTTAGCAAAAAAGATAATTTCCTCGATTATTCTCGATAATCTCTAACATCGATTAGCAATGCCTTAGTGGCTGATTTAAATTCCTCTTTATGTTCATCCAGACAGGAATTAAAATTACCTTCTTCCATCAATTTTTTTCCTTCAGACAATAATTGAGATAAACGTTGAAGTCCAAAAAGTCCTAATGTTGGTTTAATTTTATGCCGTGCCATCTTGATGCTTTCAGCATCCTTGTCTTCAATACCTTTCAGGTAAGTTGTTTCAAGTTCTTCAACAGCAATCTCAATGGCATCCAGCAATTGGTTTCGGAAGTCTAAATCATCCTCAACCATATCTTCAATTTTTTTATAATCAATATTGGTGTAATTTTTTTCCATAGTTGTCAATTGGTTGAAAACTAAAATTGCATAGTCGTAAATTAATCAAACGACTGAATTAAAAAAACGAATAAGCCAAGATATTTCAAGGTTTTAGAAAAATTTTGAAATAAATTAAATGCTACAGAAGTATACTACTACAATCTAGTCCTATTGTATTACAATGCCACTAGACCTACTACCTGCTAAAAAACCTGTACTCCAGGCAGCTTGAAAATTATATCCTCCTGTGATTCCATCAACATTTATTACCTCCCCTGCAAAGAATAATCCTTTTACCAATTTACTCTCCATTGTGTTGGCATCTATTTCATTTAAAGACACCCCACCTGCTGTTACAAACTCTTCCTTAAAGGTAGTTTTTCCTGAGACTTTTAAAGAAAATCTCAGTAAATTTTCTATCAATTTATTGATTTTTTTCTTGTTCATATCTCCCCATTTAATATCAGAATTGATTTCGGCTTTATCAACCAAAAACTCCCATAACCTACCCGGCAAAGCAAATAGTGGGTTTTTATACACTATTTTTAATGGGTGGTCACATTTAAAGCCCAACAAGTCAGCCCTTAAACCCTCTTCTGTAAATTCTTCTCGCCATTTTACAAGTGCTACGGCCTTATATTCCTTGTCGTGAAGCCACTCTGCTCCAAAAGCAGAAAGCTTCAATACCGCGGGACCACTGATACCCCAATGAGTAATTAATATAGGGCCGGAGTATTGCAATTGGCTTCCTTCAAATCGAATGTGTCCATTGGGAACACTTAACCCTTTGAGTTGGATAATTTTTGAGCTTGGAGCATTGAAAGTAAATAGTGAAGGAATAGGAGGATGAATGGTATGCCCCAGTTGCTCTATCAAAGTATACCCTTCTTTTTTAGGCTTTCCTCCCGTACAAATCACCAATTTATCCACATATATATCCTCTTTTCCGGAATTCAATATAAACTTCCCATCAAGCCTCCTCACCTCTTGTATTCCAGTTTTATATAAAACTTTAACTCCATTGATTTCCGCTGCTTTTTTTAGTGCTTCTATTATACTGGATGAGCTGTTACTTACAGGAAAAACTCTTCCATCTTCCTCGGTTTTTAAAGGAACTCCTCTGCTTTCAAACCATTTAAATGTATCCTTGGAATTGAATGTTTTAAAAACTTTTTTCATGAAATTTTTACCCCTAGGATATCCTTTCAGAAACTCAGAAGGTGAACCGGTCCCATTGGTGACATTACATCTTCCACCCCCGGATACCAAAACCTTTGACAATACTTTATTGGTTTTTTCAAATATTAAAACTTCTGCACCATTTTTGGCAGCTTCAATAGCTGCAAAAAACCCTGAGGCTCCTCCTCCAATTATTCCAACCTTTAGTTTCTCCAATTTTCTAAATCTGCTTACAATTATCGCTTCTTATTGGTCAATGATCCCATGATTCCTCGGGTTAACTCTCTAAAGAAAGTCCTTCCCAACTGTCTTACCATGGTATTTTTACTCAAGGCTTCAAAAAAGCTTTCTTTTTCCTTAGCAGATGCTTTCCTTTTGCTCCTCGATGGGGCCTCTTTCTCCTGATTTTCAGGAGCTGCATTGTTCAGCTTTTCCTCAAGGATTTCAAAGGCACTCTCCCTATTAATGGGTTCATTGTATTTATTGACCAGTTTTGAAGCTTTAACTTGTTGGTCAATCTCCTCCGGACTTAAAATACCCATCCTAGAGACAGGTGCCCTTAGCAAGGTATGCACCAAGGGGGTTGGAATACCTTTTTCATTCAATACAGTTATCAATGCCTCTCCAATTCCCATAGAGGTTAACACCTCAGAGGTTTTATAAAATGGCGAAATAGGATAGTTTTCAGCTGTTTTATTGATGGCTTTTCGATCTTTTGCGGTAAATGCCCTTAAAGCATGTTGCACTTTAAGTCCCAGTTGTCCCAAAATCTCATCCGGAACGTCTGTCGGTGTTTGGGTACAGAAAAAGATCCCTACCCCTTTTGAGCGAATCAGTTTGACTATGGCCTCAATTTTCTCAAGCAAATCCTTACTGGCATTGGAAAAAACCAAATGGGCCTCATCAATAAAAAGACAAAGTTTTGGGGCTTCTTGGTCTCCTTGTTCGGGAAAGGTCTCGTAAATCTCCGAAAGCAAACTCAACATAAATGTAGAAAACAATTTAGGTCGGTTTTGGATATCTGTTAATCGAATAATGGATACCACTCCACGACCGGATTCTTGTCTTACAAAATCTTCCACCTCAAAAGAACGCTCTCCATAAAAGTTTTCAGCCCCTTGTTGCTCAAGCTCTATGATCTTTCTAAGAATAGTATTGACAGAATTGGAAGAAACAGCCCCAAACTCCTTGGTAATTTCCGCCTTGCCTTCATTGATGGCATATTTTAATATGGATCTAAGGTCCATCAAATCAAGCAAGGGAAGATGCTTCATGTCACAATACCTGAATATCAAAGACAGGATGCCAGATTGGGTATTATTTAGATCGAGAATTTGGGACATCAAAACTGGCCCAAATTCCGATACAGTAGCTTTCAACTTGACCCCTTTTTCATTACTAATAGACATCAATTCCACGGGTAAGCCAGTGGCTTCGTAAGGCACCCCTATACTGGCACACCTTTTTTCTATATGTTCATTGTTAGTTCCGGGGCAGGCCAAACCGGTCAAGTCACCTTTTAAATCCATCAAAACTGAAGGTATGCCTTTCAAAGAAAGTTGTTCGGCAATAACTTGAAGAGTTTTGGTTTTACCAGTACCAGTAGCTCCGGCAATTAAACCATGCCTGTTTAATGTCTTTAATGGGATTTTTACCTGAGCACCATTAAGGGCTTGCTGATCAAGCATTCCTGTGCCAATAATGAAAGCATCTTTTTTAAAGGTATAGCCAAGGTTTATATGTTCCTTAAATTTGTCTATTTGTTCCATCAATTTGTCATTAATATAAAAAAACCTTAATGCAATAAATAGAATTGCATTAAGGTCTCATGCTAAAGAAATAGGTGCAAATTGGTTTTACAGCAGCATCTCCAATTTTTAGGTTTATCATTATCAACCACCAAATACAAATGAATTGTTTATTCAGAGGCTAATTTAACTTCAAAACCGAACTACTCTTTAAAAATAAATAATTTTATTGAATTAATGGGTCACTACGGGATCCAAATTTTTAGCTTGTTCTATGAAATCTGTCACCCTAGAAAGTGCCGGAACTGCATTGGTCAAGTTTTTGGCTTCGTTGGTAGACACAAGTGCTTGATGTAAATTTTCTGCATTTCTGTTTCTCAGTTCCTTTACAGTATCAACACCTGCTGCCTTTAACAATTCAGCAAATTGACTGGCAATCCCCTTAATTCTAAATAAATCAGCCATATTGACCCAGTTTAGAATGATTTTTTCATCAATTCCACTTGCAGCGGCAATTTCTTTACGACCACTTTTTGAAGCACCTTTTTCAAGAAGATTCTCCACAGTAACAATTCCGGCAGCAGAAAGTTTTTCTTTGTTAACCGGACCTATACCCTCAATTTTAGTAATAGAATGTGACATAATTATATAATTAAGTTTATTGAATAAAAGTATTATTTAAATAAGCCTCCCAGACCTCCTTTAAGTAAATCTGAAGCTTTATCTGCTATGGCTTTGCCGGAAGATTCACCTAACATTTTAACCAAATCAGTTTTATCTAAATCTCCGCTTTTAGTACCGGATATTGCTGAAATTATCTTAGGTAATACAAAAGAAGCAATTGACATGGCCATTTCAGGGGAAACGCCCAATTTAGAAGCATAACTACCAGTTAAATTTCCTAGTATACTTTTAAACATAGGGTTTTGTGTCAATCCACTACCCTGGTTTAGCATACCCAAAATACCATCCAGATTACCTCCGGCTGCTTCTTTGGAAATACTTTCAAGCAAACTACTTTTGGTGGTGCTAACTGCCTCAGAAGCTTTACTTTGATCAAGTCCGAATTTTTGAGTCAATCCAGAGATTAGTTCAGGTGACAGATTTTCTAACAGTGAAGAAATCATATGTATATGGTTTAATAGAATTTAATAATTGCTCCTGTAATTTATAAGTTTATTTTGTACTTTAAAAATATTCTTATTTTTTGTCAAAAATCATTAGGTGATTATCAAGTAAAATTTTCATTTTCTTTAAATAAATCAAATTCATTTCAAATTTCTCAACACACAATAACCGTTCCATTTTATAATAAAAGAGGATAGGTTACCATCTAAAAATCATTGAAATAAAGGATTTTATACCAATTAGGAAAAAATTCTTAAATCATTTCCGCCTATAATAAACGCTTAATCAATTCCTATTCGGTTCCAAATAAAATCTTAATTTAATCCTATAAATACTTATATTTTATGGATAGAATTAACTATTTTAGTCTACTAAGAACAAAAGTATTCGCAAAATATTACTATTAATTCCCTCAAAAATGTTCAATTTCTATTACTCGATGAGAAAAAAATTATTCCCATTACATTTGCCCATTCTAACACAATAAAGCCTTAAAATAATGAGAATGCCCAATCTTTAAGCTTTAAAAAAAACCAAAATAGTCCATAAATTGTGGATTAAATTGGATAAAAATCTTTAATACCTAAATCAAATAAGGAGGTTTGCTACTCTAATAATTTCAATTAAAGGCTAAAAAGGATAAATTTCCGACATAATCCTTATTGGTTAAAAAACATTAAAGTTTAATTCTATAATTGAATTTCACCTCAAAGGTATTTACTTTGCCTTCCTGAAGAACCTATAAAAATGAAAAAACACCCTTTCCTGATAATTTTATTTCTATTAATTACTATAGGACTTACTCAACCTATGAGTATTTACGCACAAAGCCCCAGTTTGGGAACTACATCAGCAATGATGAGCCAAGCAAATACAGCCATGGAGAATGGTGATTATACCAAAGCCAATACTATTTTTAGAGAAATCATAGAAAGCAACCAGCCCATACCAGCTGAAATGCCTTACCTATTTGCCAAAACATTGTATGCATTGGGCCAATACCATAACAGTCAAAGCTTCGTCAACAAATATTTGGATTTGAATGGCTTTAAAGGAAGTTATTACAAACAAGCCAAAGCACTTCAAAACCAATTGGTAAACCCCTTGGCAGAAATTGTTTCGTGTCAATACTGTGATGTACGTGGTTATAGATATGGAACCTGTGAGACCTGCCATGGAGAAGGAAAATCAGAACAAGCTTGCTCTCTTTGTAAAGGTAGAGGAGTTATTGGTTGTAGCAGGTGTGCAGGAGACGGGTTGGTTACAAGGAAAAATGTATTCAATATCCTAGAGTATTTTGAATGCGAACGATGCTCAGGAAAAGGAAGATTAACCTGTACTGCTTGCAATGGCAGTTTGGTGGAAGTTGATACCTGCCCGGTTTGCGAAGGTACCGGCCATATCCTTACAGAAGAACTTTGCGACCATACTGCACCTGAAAAATAATACATCCTATTTCAGTCATTTTAATAAACTTCAATTTAAAAACAACTTAAATACTTGTTCTTAAATAACTGGTATACAATAATTTAATTTATATTGGTTAAAGTTTAATTCACTTGACTTGTATTTAAACTAAAACGAACCAATCAGTACTCAATCGAAATAATTTTCCCATTAATTTTCAATCATAGCGGTTAGATTTACATTAAGAATTAGGATGAAAATGCCAACTAAAAAGAGAATATTCAAGTAATTTTACCACTTCAAGTGAAAGCCAAATACTTATTTCACCGGGAACATTTCCATCAAAAGAGGAAGCATGATTCTCTAAAATTTATTTAATAAGCTTTTAACAATTTAAACTATCCGGTATACCATAAATTTTAATTTTCTTAGCCGGAGAATAGCATTATTATAAATTACAAACCACCTATTATTGCTCACGATACCTGGAAACCTAAAGCCATTTAGAGCTTTAGACTAATCAAATCATAAACTATTAGCTGAAGAGAATAACGGGCTTTTAGCTCCACGATCATTTTCAATGAATTTCATTGAATCAAGTTAAGACAATGACCAACAGGCTTTAACTATAAATTGAGTAAAGGTCAATTCAATTGAATAGTATTCAATGGCTATTAACCCACGCTTACTTTTTCTATTTAACAATTACAATGGGAAGCAAAGTTGAAACTGACACTAATCCTGTCGACATAAACAATTAATAAGTAGGTACATAGACTTATATTAAATCATATTCAATTTCATTAAACAAAGGTTAGCTATAGTTTTTCCAAAGCAATTGAGACAAAACCATTTTCATTTCCATTTCGATAAGTATTAAAAAAAATTGTGGAAACAAGATGAGTTAATCAATTGATTTTCAATATTAAAACAAAGTTCAATTCAATTAAATTACATTCAAAAAATATAAGATAAAATATTTCATGCATAAAAAAAGGCCTGAATAATCAGGCCTCTTGAAGTTGTCAATCCTACAAAAGATTTATCGACAATACTTATTAACAGATTCCTTTGCAGGTTCATAGTTATTGGTAACTGCAGATTTAAAATCCTTACAAGCATTAGCTGTCTGATCGGTGGCCACATAAAGCAAACCTCGATAGTAATAAGCTTGCCCATTTTTAGGACTCATCTTAATTGCAGTATTGTATTCCCTTATGGCTTCCTTAACATTACCCAATTTGTGCATGGACCTGGCTTTTAAGAAATAGGCCATGGAAGGAGCTCCGGATACAGATACTGCATGATCTGCGTACATCAAAGCCAGTTCCGGTTTGTCATTGTTATGGTACAAATTGGAAAGACTGAGCAAAATTTGTGTATTTTTTGGCTCTTGTTTCAATGCACGCTTGAAACTGTCTTCGGCTTTTTTGAAATCATCGAGCTCTTCATGGGCCCTACCTTTGTTGTACAATACCTGCACATTGTTGGGTTTGGTCTCCAAATAGCTGGTATAAGCTGCTATGGCTTCCTGGTATTGTCCATCATTATAAAAGGCATCGCCTTTATTGGAAGCGCTATTACCACAGGCCACCAAAAGACCGGTCAATAAAATAATGCTTAATAGGTTTTTAATCGAAATCATAAATTAAAATAAAATTATACGGCTACACTGTTGTCTCTGAGTGCATCATTGAGAGAAGTTTTTAAATCAGTAGAAGCCTTTCTTTTGCCAATGATAAGGGCACAAGGAACTTGGAACTCACCGGCATTAAACTTTTTATTTAATGTTCCGGGTATAACCACCGATCTTTCAGGAACATATCCTTTGTGTTCCACAGGCTCATCACCCGTTACATCAATGATCTTAGAACTGGCGGTTAGGGTTACTCCTGCACCAATTACGGCTTCTTTACCGATTCTTACTCCTTCTACAATAATGGCTCTGGACCCAATAAAGGCACCATCTTCAATGATGACAGGTGCAGCTTGAATAGGTTCCAAAACTCCTCCAATACCAACTCCACCGCTTAGGTGAACGTTTTTGCCTATCTGGGCACAAGAACCGACAGTAGCCCAGGTATCTACCATGGTTCCACCGTCGACATAAGCACCGATATTCACGTATGAAGGCATCATCACCACTCCGCTAGCAAGAAACGCGCCATATCTGGCAACCGCATGAGGAACGACTCTAATTCCTTGTTTGGCATAATTGGTTTTTAGGGCCATTTTATCATGAAATTCAAAAGGTCCAACCTCTATCGTTCTCATTTTTTGGATAGGGAAATAAAGAATTACAGCCTTTTTCACCCAGTCGTTTACCTTCCAAGAACCGTCTGACGTAGGTTCTGCTACCCTAACTTTACCATTGTCCAAGTCTGCAATCACCGTTTTGATGGCTATTTGAACATCTTTTTCTTTCAATAGATCCCTGTTGTCCCAGGCTTTTTCGATAATATGCTGTAATTCCATAAATTTAATATTAGCTTAGTTTGATTTTTCAATTTTATGCCTCAAAAACCCTCTATCATAATTGCTTCTGTCCTTAAACCGGTAGATGATTCCAGGATGTTATACAAGCTCGGATTTTCAATTCGTGAAACAAATAAATACGACCTTAACATCATAGGGTTTTCCTCAAAAAAAACGCCAAAGGTTGAAAATATTCGATTGATAGAAATTTTTTCCGGCCCCAGAACAAACCTTTCTAGGCTTTTAGTTCCTTTTAAATTCCTTCGACAGCTTATTAAAATAAAGCCCACAGTGGTTATTGTCACCACTTATGAATTGCTACCAATGGCCTGGTTAGTCAAGCGCTTACTATCTTTTAAACTCATCTATGATGTACAGGAAAACTATGTAAAAAACATTGCCTACAACCTGACCATGCCCGCTTATCTTCAGGTTTTAGCCAAATGGCTTGTTGGCTTTTCAGAAAGACTTGGCAGAAGGGCCATTGACCATCATATTCTTGCTGAAAAATGTTATGTTTCAGAGATGCCCGGTATCAAGAGTTATACGGTCATAGAAAACAAAGCGGCTATTTCAGGGCCATTTACACCTTCATTTCGGCTTTTGAATCCAATCAATCCTCATTTTATTATTAGTGGGACCATCACCCCTGTATATGGTGTTATTTCAGCCATTGAATGGTTTTTGAAGCTTAATGAAGCGCTACCAGAGGCCAAACTAAGCATTATAGGTCATTGTCCCCTAAATAACTTCTATAAGCAACTGACAAGGGATTATGGAGCATCAAAGGGGATACACCTAGAACTCTCTGATCAACCCCTATCTGTAACGCATATTAGGAGTAAGGTAATGGAAGCTGATATTTTGATGTTGCCCTATCAGCTACTGCCCAGTATCAAGGATAAAATCCCCACAAAACTCTATGAAGGAATTGCCCTCCAAAAGGTAATTCTTATGAGTCAAAACCCATTGTGGAAAAGCATTGTGGATAAGTATCCGGCCGGAATCTGCATCGATTTTAGGGCCATTAAAGAAGTGAATGCAGTGTGGAAAAGTCTGTTACAGCTTGATTATTACCGCTTACAACCCGAAGAAGACATCTTTTGGGAGGCTGAAAAAAGAAAATTCCAACAGTTACTGTTAAATATTACTTTACCTAACTAAGGGAAAAAGGCCCAAATTGTACTTTTCCAAGCTCCACATTAAAGACTGACTATCTTCTGATTTAAAAAATTTAATGGTATTAACCACTGTAAATCAATATCTTACATTATTTTTAGACATGACTAAATTATTTTACATAGATGTCTAAAATTGAGAAAAAGATAAGAACACAGTTATCCACAGCTGATTTAGATTAAAATTAAATATTTTTTTAGACAAGTCTAAAACTTATATTTGTGAAAAATTAAGTCATGAAAAGTTTAAGTGCTGCAGAAGAGAATTATTTAAGGACCATTTATAAGCTAGTCACAGATGGACTAGAAAAAGTTTCTACAAATGAGATTGCGGCTGCTGTCAATACCAAGGCCGCATCTGTAAGTGACATGCTTAAAAAACTGGCAGAAAAGGAACTGATTGACTACAGGAAATATTATGGAGTAAGCCTTACAGAGGAAGGTAGAAAGACTGCCCTATTTATCATCAGAAGGTATCGACTCTGGGAGGTATTTTTGGTGGACAAATTAAAATTCAATTGGGATGAAGTGAATGCCATCGCAGAAGAATTGGAACATGTAAAGGCTCCCCTACTCGTCCGTCGCTTGGATGAATATTTGGGTTTTCCCAAATTTGACCCGCATGGAGATCCTATTCCGGATGAATTTGGGGAACTCAGTGACAAACCCAGAATCACGCTTCAAGAAGTTCCTGTGGGGCAAAGTGGAAAGATAGTTTCTGTTAGTGATACAAGTGCAAACTTTTTAAAGTACCTGGATAAGGTGGGCATATATATAGGTGCCAAGGTACTGGTGCTTGAAAAAATAGAATATGATAGTTCCCAAGAATTATTTATTGACAACCAAAAAAAGGTTTTTGTTTCCAAAGAAGTGGCCACCAACATTCAGGTAATGCTCCACCCAAATTGATAAAGGGAACCGTTTGGACCGATAATGGGTTTCATAAAACCTTAGCATAAAGATTGCACGTTTAATTACAATACCTTTGACTAATTGGATTTGCAAAGGCTATGACCAAAATAATCTGAAAACCGAATTTGAAAGGGTAATAGAAAACAATTCAAAAACCATGAAAAAAGTAGTTGGACTTATTGTGATGCTGGTTTTTATTCATCAATTTTCTTTCGCTCAAAAAGAGTCGATCAACTGGCATAGTTTTGAAGAAGTGATAGAAAAAACGGCAGCCAACCCTAAGATGATCCTTATAGATGTTTATACCGACTGGTGTGGTTGGTGTAAAAAAATGGATAGAAATACTTTTACTGATCCAAAGGTAATTGAGTATGTCAATAATAATTTTTACGCTGTCAAGCTAAATGCCGAAAACAGAAAGAATAAGTTTAAATTTAGAGATAAAGAGTATTCTGAACAATCGATGGCTCGAAATATGAGGGTAAGGTCTTTTCCGAATTTTGTAATTATGGATGCATCCATGGAAAACATCACCCAACTTCCCGGATACAGAGAACCGGATAATTTTATCAGCTCATTAAAATCATTACTTGAAAATTTCGAATATTAATGGCTTTAAATTTTAGTCAAAAAGATGATACCATTGTCGCCTTAGCTACACCTCAGGGAGTAGGGGCCATAGCAGTTATTCGGCTTTCCGGAAAACATGCCATTTCCTTGGCCAACCAAGTCTTTTATGGAAAAGACCTGGAGCAACAAGAAAGTCACACCATTCACTTTGGAACGATTCGAGATGAAAAGCGAGTGATTGATGAGGTGCTAGTCTCCTTATTTGTTGCGCCAAAATCTTTTACAAAAGAAAATGTGGTAGAAATCTCTACTCACGGCTCTTCTTATATTATCAACCAAGTAATAAAATTACTTGTTCGGAAGGGGGCCCGCCCTGCCCTACCCGGTGAATTTACGCAAAGGGCATTTTTAAATGGGCAGTTTGACCTGGCCCAGGCAGAAGCTGTGGCCGACCTTATTCATAGCGATTCCGAAGCTTCCCATCAGGCAGCCATGAACCAAATGAGAGGTGGCTTTTCAGGAGAAATCGCCGGACTTCGCAATCAGTTGATCCATTTTGCTTCCATGATTGAGCTGGAACTGGACTTTACAGAGGAAGATGTAGAATTTGCCAGTCGAGATGACTTACGTGTTTTAGTAGAAAAGTTACTCCGCGTGGTGGAGCAGTTGATCAGCAGCTTTGACTTGGGAAATGTGATAAAAAATGGAGTACCAACTGTGATTGCAGGAAAACCAAATGCCGGTAAGTCCACCCTACTCAATGCATTACTCAAGGAAGAAAAAGCCATTGTTTCGGATATTGCAGGAACCACCCGTGATTTTATCGAAGACGAAATCAATATAGGTGGTGTAATTTTTAGGTTTACCGATACGGCCGGAATTAGAGAAACCTCTGATGTGCTTGAAGCCATGGGCGTTAGTCGAACGCATGAGAAAATGAAGGCCGCATCACTGATCCTCTATCTATTTGATTTGGGAGATACGGACATGGTAGAAATCAGCAAAGACATTAACAAATTAGAAAATCTAGGGATACCTTTCCTTAAAGTAGCCAATAAAGTAGACAAGTCCAATCCATTATTTATCAATGAATTAAAGAAGGCTTACCCGGACACTATTTTCATTTCTGCAGGAAAAAAAGAAAACTTGGAAAGCTTAACGAGCCGGATACTGGAACTGGTAAATCTAGACAAGTTCAGGACGGGAAACACCATTGTCACCAATATTCGCCACTACGATTCATTGACTAGAACCCGCCAATCCCTACTGGATGTTTTGACAGGACTTGACGAAGAAGTAACCAATGATTTCTTGGCCATGGACATCCGTCGTTCTTTACATTTCCTTGGTGAGATCACCGGAGAAATCACCACAGACGATTTACTTGCGAATATTTTTAGCAAGTTTTGTATTGGGAAGTAAGTTTACTCCTTTTATACTTAATATTTGAATGAGGTACCTCCACTGGAATGCTTACATGGAGGTTTCCAAGATGGAATTCGAAAAAGCCCCATTACGTTTTCATATACACAAAATGAAAACCATGATTTTCTCCTCTACCTTGCATTTTAATGATGGTATATGAACATCTGACATTACTGAAAGATTTCATTATTTATTTTTCCAAAAATAAATTAAAAATTTCTACAGCTATCTCCAATCAGAATAAATTTTAGGGGAAATAACCATATGCCTGATATTTAAGCATAAAAAAAGGTGCTTATTCAACTATATGGCCTGGAAAGTAGGCAGAAACAACTAAACAATAAATCAATTTTTTCTATTTTTTACCATTTAAGGTGTAAATTCACATTACCCCAGAACAGTTCCTAAATTGCTATATTTGGATATGGCCATGCTTATTAATGTGTGAAACAAGTTGAACTGGAGAAATTTGAGTGAAATTTACCGAACAACTTTTATGGAAAACAAAATCGAAATCTACCAAGGAAGTGATGGACAGACTCAAATCGAGGTAAAGTTTGAGAAGGAAACAGTTTGGCTTGATGCGCACGCTATGGCTTCTATTTTTGATGTTCAACGACCTGCTGTAGTTAAACACATAAATAATATCTACAAGTCAAAAGAATTGGAATTAGAATCAACCTGTTCCATTTTGGAACAGGTTGCAGCAGATGGTAAAAAGCGTAAGATGAACCTCTATAATCTTGATATGATTATATCAATTGGTTATAGGGTAAATTCATCAAAGGCAACTCTTTTCCGTCAATGGGCAACCAATCGGTTAAAGGATTATCTTATCCAAGGCTATGCAATCAATGAAAATAGGCTTGCTCAGAAGCAACAGGAAGTGCAAACCCTTAAAGATGGCATTCGGATTTTAAGCCGTGCCATTGAGCAGAAAGCACAAGATCAGAACTTGGATTGGTTAAACCAGTTTGCAAAGGGACTAGAGTTGCTTGATGATTATGATCATGAAAACCTTGATAAAAAGGGATTAAGCAAAAGAAAAGCGACCTATCCTGAATTATCAGATTAATAAGAGGTAATAAAATCCATGAGATCAGATTTTGAATCTGGTGTATTTGGTAAAGAAAAAGACGGAAGCTTTGAGAGTGCAATCGCACAAATCAGTAAAGGCTTCGGAAAAGAAGACTTCTATCCTACCTTGGAAGAAAAAGCCGCTACCCTGCTTTACCTGATTGTGAAAAACCATGGATTTGTGGATGGCAATAAAAGAATTGCCGCAGCCTGCTTTCTTCTCTTTTTGCAGCAAAATAAGCTACTTCATAACAGAGACGGTAACCCGATCATCAGTAATGATGCCTTAGCCAGTTTAACTTTGTTTATTGCATCAAGCAAACCAGAGGAAATGGATACGGTGAAAAATTGGTGATTAGTGTGTTGAATAGGAACCGTACTTGATTGGGAAAGTCAATTAAAACAGAATTCTAAAACTCAAGACTATGGCACATAAGAAAAAAGGACATCTAACTGTTTCCGGTGAATGGGCCAAACATTTACGAAAGCATAAGAGAAACCTATTTTGGAAAGGTGAAAAAAAAAATGCGGGTAAAGAATTTGTACGAACTGAGCTAAAAGGACATACCCGTCATCGTGATATTAAGGCAGATTAAGTAACTAACCAATCCTTTAATAATCATCGTATATTAATAGGGAGAAAACCGTAAAAATTAAGGAGATTATTAAAATATCAATCGAAATTGTAAAGAATTGATTTAATTGACCTTATAAGATTCTATTTTGTACAACTCCTGTAAAACTTCCCCCTTAAAAACACTGAATTTAAAATAGTTAACACTTACTGTATTGGGAAGTAAGGTTAAATTTAAGTTTAAAATCACTTTAATCATATATATTTAAACATCTAATTAACAAATTTTAATGATTTTTTTTTGAGATTACTTTAACCATCCATACAGAATATGACAAAATTAAAGGCATCCAAAATATCTAAGCATGATCAAATCAAAAAAAGAATACAATGCCATTTTAGAAAGAATTGAAGAATTGCTTTCTAATCCAGATAATATAGAAAATACTGAAGCTAAGGGGTTTATTAAATTAAATATACTTTCAGATTTAGTTGCAGATTATGAAGAAGCGAATTTTCCTGTATCACCACCTACCCTTGCAGAAGCCATTAAATTAAGAATGCATGAGCGTGGCTTAAACCAAAAAGCCCTTTCTAATTTCTTAGGCATAAGCAGTTCAAGAATTAGCGAATATCTCAATGGAAAAAGTGAACCTACACTCAAAGTGGCTCGTGAGATAAGCCGAAAACTTGATATTGAAGCTTCTATCGTTTTAGGAGTTTAAACCTACAGACTCAATCAAAATTTTAAAGAATTAATTGAATTGGCCTTATGAAATTCTTTTATCTACAACTCATGTGCAACCGAACGCCTAAGTAAATACTGAAATTCAAATAGTTTACATTTACTGTATGGGGAACTAAATTAATTTTCCTTAGTTTACTTTCTTCTCTATTTCAATTGATTAACGCTTTTGTTTTGCTTAACTTCATCTTCTTTCATTGATACTAACAAATTAGTAAACTCAAATTCCCTAAAATGATGAAAACACGAATACGAATTCTAGCTTTGGCCTTATTGGCCTTCTATACGCAATCCTGTAATAGCGTAGATCAGGATGATCCTGAATTAAACGATCTTTCGCTTTCCTGCCAAACCACCGATCCGATTAAAGAACTTCAATGGCTGGCTGACCTCGATTCCCAATATGAACAATTGTGGAACACGTACCGTATTATGGTCGTAGAGTATGACAAAAAAGGCTTTATTGTATTAGACGGAACTTTGAGTTCGTCTCCTGCATCTACCATTTTCAATTGTAATGGGGAAGTTGCCTTTAACAGTACCCTTAGCAAAATTACCTACAATGATTTTATTGACAATATGAGAATAGTAGAAGTTCTAAAAACCAAAAACTGGCCATAAAAAAAAGTGATACACCATTATAATTTTTTGGCACTTTAATTATATCGACTTTATTAGCTCAAAATGTATATACCTCAAAAGACACTAAGATATCGCCTATTTTTTTAGGCATCTCACTATATATTTAGCCAAATTCAATTACTTTTTTCTTTAATAGCTCATAGCCGGCCTGTCCATACATTTTTCTTTTGATGGTTTTAAGTCTGTTGACTTGCCTTTCCACCTGTCCACTGCTAATTTTTTGGTACTACAGCTAGGTTCACAGCTTAATCATCCGAGGCAAAACCTTTGAGTTCTAACTGTTCCGAAGTTGCCTGTTCAATTCACCTCAAAATTTGTTCATTTAACCTACTTTGTAATTAATAGATCTATCTATCTAACTCACATTTGCATTGTAATTAATAGGAATATGAGGTCATTAATGATAGTTGTATTGTTTGTGTTCACAAGCACAATCGCATTTTCTCAAAACAGTATTGAAGGTACTTGGCAACCAGAAGGGAAGCAAGCAATATTTAAAATCTTCGAAAAAAATGGCAAATACTATGGCCAGTTGATTGGTTCAACTAACCCAAATGAAGATAAAAAAATCAAGAGTAAAGAAAAAATTATCCTATTAAGAAACCTAGAGAAGGAATCTGACAAAGAGTATTGCTGTGGGGTCTTTATTGCACCAGAGAACAAAACAAAGCTTTCTGCATCGTTGACCCTTGTCGATAAAAACAATATTAAACTAACACTTAAAAAAGGCTGGTTTGGTAAAACCATCGTTTGGAACAGAATTAAAATTTGATAAAGCATTAAATCCAACTTTAGTGATTATGAACTTCCGAACTGTAACATACAATAAATTTAGAGCGATGGGAATATTGGTTATCCTATTCAGTTTTTTTCCATATGCTAATGCTCAAGTAGTGTTCCACTCAATAGACGAACTTTTTGCTTATGCTGATGACAATGCAATCATTTTAAAAAGTGCTACCGCAAACGAACAATTGTTTTTGTCAAAAGTGAAGGAGAAAAAATCAGATTTTTTGCCTGATATAAGTGCTTCATTGGGATACAATGATAATATTACACTTCAGCCAAATTTAATACCAGCTCAAATTTTTAACCCATCAGCCCCGGAAGGTGAGTTTTCAGAAGTCGTATTTGGTACTAAATATCAATATAATGGAAGCTTACAAGCTAAATGGGATGTACTAAATTTTCAGAGAATATTTGCCGTTGAAGTTTCTAAAATAGAGCTTTCTAAAGCCGAGGCCACCACAGAGATAAATCGCTTTAACCTATATAATCAATTGGCTTCTACTTATTATTCTATACTGCTGACTCGAGAAAGCATAAAGGTCTATGAAGAAAATGTAGCCGTTTCAGATACTATCCTTATTAATGCTTTGAATCAATTCCAAAAAGGCACAATTAGTGAATCAGCATACAATCAGGCTTTAATTAATAGTAGGCAAACAACAAGTCAATTGAAAATGAGTCAAAATAGTTTGCAGCAATATTATGTCCAACTTCAAAGCCAGTTACATACGCAAGACACTATCCTAATAGACGATAACTTCGAACAGTTTGGTTTGATAAACTCAACAAGTTTACAAGCTCATCCACAATTGCTCTTGCAAAAAGCCAACTTATCAAGTGCCGAAGCACAATTGAAACAAATAAAAGCGCTTAGGTATCCAACCTTAAGTTTAGTGTATCAAAACAGCAGAACTTGGGCTACTGATGATTTCATTGGCTTTTCTAATGCTAACGTACTACCACAACAAATTTTCGGTGCGACTTTAAGTATGAATCTTTTTGACTTTTCGGCTGAGAGAAAAATAGAGCAATCTAAAATCAACATACAGCTTCAAAAATTGGAATTAGAAAGTTCCAAGATAGAGCTTCAAAAAGAAGATGAGTTATTACAATTGCAATTAACTCAAGGATTAACTCAGCTTAGTGATAATGAGCAAATTTTAGTGCTACAGAAAAAGAATGACCAACATTCCGAGAATTTATATCAAAGCGGATTAATAAGTTTAGATAACCGCCTTGATAAGTACAAAGAACTACTCAATGCACAAAATAATTATTTAAGTAGCTTAGCTTCTTTGACTCTTTCAAAATATAAAATACACATTCGTCAAGTTGACTTTAATTCAAAGTAAAATGAAGATACATTATACATACATACTGGCTTTTCTTTTACTCACCAGTTGTGAGGAAAAAGAATCAACTTCTCCAATTAAGAAAAATATTCAAGAAGTAGTTTTTGCAAGCGGAACAATGGAAATGGAAGACGAGTATATGGTCTCTGCTCTTACAGACGGTCTTATTACATCACTAGAGATCAATGAAGGTGATATTATAAAACAAAATCAAGTGATTGCTATTCTAGATAACGAAGTTCAAAGCAATCAAGCCAAAGATGCACAAATCATTTTTAATGATTCTCGCTTAAATGCTTCTCCACAGTCTTCACAACTTCAAAATTTGAAATCACAAATTAATCAAGCGAAAGAGCAATTGGCGTTTGACAAAAACAACTATCTCGTTTACAAAGAATTGTGGGACAAAAAATCCGTTTCTAAGTTGGATTTCGAAAAAATGAAATTACAGTACGAGGCTTCTCAAAACAACTTGTCAGGGCTTGAAGAGAATTATAATGACTTGCAAAAGTCTTTAAACCTTGCGGTACAAAGAAATCAAGTACAACTCAATACACAAAAGGCACTTTTAAATGACTATATATTGAAGTCTACCTCCCCTGGGCAAGTAATGAATGTTTACAAAAAATCTGGTGAACTGGTGAGAAAAGGTGAGGCTATAGCGAAAATAGGACAAGGTGATTTTATTATAAAACTCTTTGTGTCTGAAGAAGATATTACTAAAATTCAATTAAACCAAACCGTCATTGTGAGTATAAATACCTACCTCGATAGGACTTTTGAAGGAAAAGTGTCAAAAATTCACCCAAGCTTTAATGAAGCTGAACAGTCGTATATAATCGAAGCCAAATTTGATGAACTTCCAGAGAAATTATTTTCAGGTACTCAATTACAAGCCAATATTCAAACAGGTAAAAAAAATGATGTTTTATTGATACCTACCCCTTACTTGAAAAACAATAAAGTGCATCTTGAGAATGGTGATGTGGTAGATGTTGAGGTTGGATTTAGTGATAGTAAATGGACAGAAATAAAGTCTGGCATTTCTGAAAATGATATAATTATAAAGCAATGACCACAAATCAAAAAATAGTCAAAGTTTTTCTAACCGCTCGTGTTAAGCAGCTGGTAGCGGCTGTTCTTAGTGTAATGTTTGGCATCTCTATGTATGTCTTTATGAACAGCTTTATGGATGGTGTCAACACCTTTCAAACTGACATAACATTTTCCGCTATGTCACATATTAAAATCTACAATGAACTCAAAGGTGATCCAAGAGCAATTATTACAAGTAATAAAGCGGATGAGTTAGTATTAGTTAGCAATGCCAAAAATATTAGGTACACGGAAGGAATTAAGAATATTGACGAAATTAAAGAGGGTCTAAAAGATTTAAGTCAGATTACTGGCATTGCGGCTCAACTCAATCAAAATGTATTCATTAGGAATGGTGTTTCAAAGATTAGTGCTAATTTATCTGGTATAGAGACTCAAGAAGAAAATAAAGTTTTTGGGACTGCAGAAAATATAGTTCAAGGCAACTTGTATGAGTTGGATAAACGCAATGATGGTGTTGTTCTTGGCACCGGATTAGCTGAAATCATTGGTGTAAATCTGAATGATAATATCACCATTCAAACTTCGGATGGAGTTTCCAAAGTTTTTAAAGTAGTAGGAACAATAGAAACAGGAGCTGCTAGTTTAGACAGGTCACGTGCTTTGGTCAATATTGATGTTGCTCGTCAGCTTTTAAACAAAAACAAAAGTTACGCTACCGATCTAATGATCGATGTAGATGAATATAAAAATGCAATTGGCATAGCCCAAAATATTCAGCCTCTTACTCAATACAAAGTAGAACCCTGGCAGGAGGGCAATGCCCAAATGGACTCGGGAGAACTGCTTCGGAATATTATTGCAATAGCCACTTCCCTAACTATTCTCATTGTTGCAGGGTTTGGTATTTATAATATTATGACGATGACCGTAAACGAAAAAATCAAGGAAATTGCCATCTTAAATGCAATGGGTTTTAACAGTAAAGACATCATAGAGATTTTTCTTTTACAGTCGATTTTTATTGGCTTCTTGGGAGGTGTAGCTGGTTTAGTTTTTGGAAATATTATTTCAAGAATTATTGATAATACTCCCTTCCAACTTGGACTTTTGGACTCACTTCCAATGAATTATAATCCTAAAGATTATGCTTTGGCATTTTTATTCGGACTTATCATCACTTTTATTGCAGGCTACTTACCTGCTTTAAAAGCCTCAAAATTAGATCCTGTAGATACACTAAGAGGTTAAACACAAAATAATGAAAGCATTACAAGTTCAAAATACTAACAAATATTTTTATACCCCAACAGAATTTCACGTTTTAAAGGATATTTCTTTTGAAGTCGATAAGGGTGAGTTTGTTGCCATTATGGGAAAATCAGGTTCTGGTAAATCTACTTTATTATATTTACTTTCTACTATGGATACCAATTATAATGGTAATATAGTTATAAACGGAACACAAATTACAGGTCAAAGCAAAAAGGATTTAGCCCGTTTTCGAAATGAGCATATAGGCTTTGTTTTTCAGTTTCATTATCTTTTGACAGATTTCACGGTATTGGATAATATTATGTTACCAGCACTTAAATTGAACAAAAAAAGTAAAAAAGAAATTGAAAATGAGGCTATGGAGTTAATAGAGTTAATGGACATAAAAGGACAAGAATATAAGAAGGCTTCAAAAATTTCTGGTGGTCAACAGCAACGTGTTGCCATAGCAAGAGCATTAATAAACTCCCCCGCAATAATAATGGGAGATGAACCTACAGGGAACTTGGATAGTAAAAATGCCCAAAATATTTTTGAGCTTTTTAAAAGATTTTCAAAAGAGCGAGGCCAAACGGTTATAGCCGTTACCCACGATGATGATTTTGCTTCTAATTGCGATAGAGTTATTGTATTAGGTGATGGTAGGATACTATGAAACCGAGAATTTATACTATACTGCCCATAGTATTAGCTATTGCCCTTCCAGGTATTGGTTTTTTCTTATCCGAAAATAATGCAATAGATGATACACCTCTTGCCATTAAATGGTCATATACATCAATTATCCTTTTATTATTGTGGCAAATATTGAATGTATCTTGGCGATTTAAGCCATCCATTAAGCAATTTTTCTTCTTATTTATAACTATACCGGTATTTATTTTCATTATACCGCTAATAACATACTATATTGGATTCAAAGAAAATTTTGGATTGGAAGCACAAGAATTGATAAGAATGATATTTCTAATATTAATATTCTTAATTATTCAGTACGGCCGTGAGTCACAACTAAAAATAAAAGAATTAGAGCTTGAAAAAGAACAGTTAGCCAAAGAGGGGTACAAAGCCCAATTAAAAAGCCTTCGCAAGCAAATTGACCCTCATTTCCTATTCAATAGCCTAAACACCTTACGTTCTATGGTGAGACAAAACCATAATAAATCAGAAGAATTCATTTTAAACTTATCAGATTTTTATAGGAGTACATTGAAGTATTCTGAAGAAACTACTTTGGCAATATCAGAAGAACTAGATCTTTTAAATTCATATCTACAGCTTATGAAAAGTAGAAATGAAGAAGCAGTTGATTTTGAAATTTCGTCTATCGAGAAACCCTATTCCCATTTTATTCTTCCATCCTTTGCACTACAGAATATTGTCGAAAACTGCTTTAAACACAATAGTATGTCTTCAAAAAAACCATTACATATTCAAATTATTAGCACTACGGATGGTTATATTGAAGTAAGAAATACTATACAAGAAAAGATAACTCAAGAACCCACTACTGGTATGGGATTAAAGTTACTAGAAAGAAGGTATAAGTTACATGGTATTGACAAAGGCGTGATTGCCTCCAATCAAAATGGCATTTTCAAAGTAAAACTAAAACTAATAAACCCTGAAAATGAACGTATTAATAGTTGAAGATGAGTTGCATACCGCCAAGTTATTAAAAGAAATAATCGAAGAAGACGATAATTTTCTTGTGGTAGACATCGTAGAAAGTATTGTAGATGCCGTTGCTTTTTTAGTGAAATATCAAAATAGTATAGATTTATTGTTTTTTGACATTCATTTGGCAGATGGATTAAGTTTTGAGATTTTTAATCACGTGGACATATATACCCCAATTATATTCTGTACAGCCTATGATGACTATGCTCTCAAAGCGATAAAAAATAACGGTATAGACTACATTCTCAAACCTTTCAGAAACAATGAAATCCATAAATCATTGATAAAGTACCAAACATTAGTCTCTAAATTAAATCCCAAAACACCTATTACATTTAGTCAAGAGAAGACGAACTACCAGCAACATTTTTTATGTCAATTTCAAGAGCGTACTATTATCATCAAAATAGCTGATATAGCCTATTTCAGTATAACAAATGAAATAACATATCTTCATACTTTTGAAAACAAAAAACACACTATTTACAAGAAATTAGAACATATTGAAGCGGTAACCAATCCAGAGCATTTTTTTAGAATAAATCGTCAAATGCTTGTCAATAGAAAGACAATTCAATCATATGAACCTTACTTTAACCGTAAAATAGCACTTCATCTTTCAGTAAAAACAGAAGAGAAGCCAATTGTAAGCAGATTGAAAGTTTCGGAGTTTAAGCAGTGGTTGGAACAATAGCAAGTATATTGAGTGATCTATCAATATTATACCTTTCAGCCACCCTAAACAGGAAAGGAATTTGGCTTTATTAAAGAAAAATCAGCCTATAAAGTAAAAATCAATCAAGAGGACAATTGGAAGTTTGTAGACCATTATTACACAAAGTCGCCATTCTGTGGGCCTTCTATTGGTAGTGATACTAAAACAGGTTTTTTTCCATAAGCCGTAATCAGACATAGCTTTACTGATCATCTCTTTGAACTTCAAAATGTTTATAACCTCTTCCATGGTCTTAAAGTAGGTTTTGTAGTCCTTTTTCACTGCATCAGCCCCGATACCTGCCACCAATAAACCACTGACGATTAATTAAAGTTATTTTTTGTATGGGTAAATAAATCAAGTTTTCTTAGTTTCTTTCTGCCCAATTTTTTTTTACTAATTATGTATTTCCAGGTAATCCAAATGCTGCAAATACATAATTAATGCTTGGAGAATTTCCTGAGATCCACCCAATTTAACTATGGCCTTAAATAATGGTTTTTAAGTAGCAAATACCTTAGATTTGATTTGCTTGGTTGCTTCACAGGCATTGACATTTTCATGAAAAACCTTCAATCTTAAGGCTCCTTCCTTTAAGATTTTTGTATAATTTTACGCAATGCAAGACAAGTACTCCCTTTTAAGGCAACATATTGAAGAAATTGTCTCGATAACTGATGAGGAATGGCATTTTGTCAAATCTCATTTTGAATTTAAAAGCTATAAAAAGTATCAGTTTTTGATTCAAGCAGGACAGGCGGTAGATTTTGAGTATTGGATTATAAAAGGTTTGGTAAAAGCATATTCCATAGACGATAAAGGCAAAGAGCATATTCTTCAATTTGCCATGGAAAACTATTGGGTAAGTGATCATTGCGCTTTTCAGCATCAAGAACCAGGGACTATTTTTGTAGATTGCCTAGAAGACTCAGCGTTTTTCTGTTTGTCTTTAGAGAACAGGGAAAAGATTTGCTTTGAGGTCTCCGCCATGGCCAATTTTTTCAGGATTAAATCAAACCATGGTTATATTAACTTGCAACAAAGGATCCTTTCTTTGCTTACCATGACTGCAGAAAGCAGGTATGCCCAACTATTAAATAAACTACCCCAATTGGTTCAACGGGTTCCAAAAAAATTAATCGCTGCTTATTTGGGCGTTTCTCGAGAAACTTTAAGTCGCTTTAATAATTAAGCGTAAATCCTATCCCTAATTTAAATTGATCTACATCACATTAAATGGGTGATGTATGTCCTCGCACACCCCTTGGTTTCCATAGAATTTTGTATCGAACAATTAAATACAATGTACTATGAAAACTATAACAATACATCAAGGGGAATCAATAGCAAAAAAGAAGAGTCTACCAGCAGCATTATGGGCATTGACTATATGTGCATTTGCCATAGGAACAACGGAATTTGTAATTGTAGGTTTATTGTCTACCGTTGCAAGTGACCTAGGCACATCATTAACATCAGCAGGATTATTAGTAAGTCTGTACGCCATTGGTGTAGCTATAGGCGCACCGCTATTAACCGCATTAACAGGTAAAATTCCAAGAAAACAATTATTAATGGGCATTATGCTCCTATTTATAATTGGTAACGGTTTAGCAGCCATTTCACCAAGTTTTGAATTGTTGCTTTTATCAAGAGTGGTTACTGGTTTTGCCCACGGCGTATTTTTCTCCATCGGTTCCACCATTGCAGCTAGCTTGGTGCCAAAAGACAAAAGGGCTACGGCTATTTCTATAATGTTTGCAGGTCTTACGGTGGCTATTGTAACCGGTGTGCCTTTAGGAATATACATCGGTCAGAATTTTGGCTGGAGAGCTACTTTTATAGGTGTTGCCCTTTTAGGATTAGTAGGTGCAGTAGCTAGTTTAGCTTTGGTTCCTAAAAACATCAAACAATCGGCTCCATTACGACTTATAGACCAATTAAAAGTAATTAAAAATCCGTCTATTTTATTGGTGTTGGCCATTACCGCCTTTGGATACGGCGGTACCTTTGTCACCTTTACCTACTTAACACCTTTGTTGGAAGAAGTAACCGGTTTCTCTTCAAACATGACTAGTGTATTCCTTTTAATTTATGGTATTGCCATCGCGATTGGGAATATCATAGGTGGTAAAGTCTCTAACAACAAACCAGGAAAAGCCTTATTGGTAATGTTTGCTTTACAAGCCATAGTGTTGTTTGTGTTATACTTCACCGCTTCTAGTCAAATTTTTGCTATAGTAACCCTTTTTTTTATGGGAATATTAGCGTTTTCAAACGTGCCTGCATTGCAATTATATGTAGTAAAAATGGCGGAAAAGTACTTGCCCGGAACCGAAGACGTAGCATCTGCATTAAACATTGCTGCTTTTAACGTCGGTATTGCTATAGGTGCTTATGTAGGCGGAATAATTGTAGAATCGATCCTAGGTATTGAAGCTACTCCTTGGGTAGGTGGTATTCTAGTAATCGTAGGGTTCTTATTGACTCTCGTCCTATATAAAAAAGAAAAAATATAGTTGATAAAGCGAACATACACTGCAGAAAGTATCTGGAATACTTAAACACATTATTCATCAGGCGTCTTATCGGATGCCTGATGAATTTAATTAAAACACACTATGAATTCATTTGATAAACTATACAAACCAGGTAAAATGACACTTGGAATAGAGTTTCCTTTAGACAATGATTGGTCAACCGAAGGAAATCGCAAACGTTTAGAAGACAACAGACCTTTTGGCGTACCTGATATTTCTAACCATTTAGCATTGGCAAAACAAATTGACGAAGCAGGGTTCGCAGCCTTATGGATGCGTGATGTTCCTGTGTACGACACCAATTTTGGTGATGGTGCACAGTTGTTTGACACCTTACCGTACTTTGGTTATTTAGCTGCTGCTACCAAAAACATTTTGTTGGGTACGGCTGCCATAGTATTGCCATTACAACAACCTATAAAATTAGCAAAAGCCGCTGCCACCATCGAAAATTTAAGTGATGGCAGACTTTTGTTAGGCTTAGGTTTGGGCGATAGACCTGTGGAGTTCCTAATGTATGGTATCAATTACCAAGAGCGACCAAAGTTGTTTAAAGCACATCTGAAAATAATGCAAGAAGCTTGGAAAACGGAAAGTGATTTATCCCAATTTTATCCGTTTTTAAACCAAGATGTAGCTGTTTACCCTAAACCAAAAAACAAAATTCCTTTGGTAATAGCAGGGTATTCGGGACAAAGTATGGAGTGGATTGCCAAAAATGCGAATGGTTGGTTTAATTATCCCAAGACACCTGAAGAAACCTATCTAAATCAAAAGAAATGGTGCGAAGCTTTGTATGATGCCGATCAAGCTTGCAAGCCATACATTTCGGCATTCCACTTAAACCTATTAAAAGATGACAATGCTGAATTTAGACCACATCGATTTGGTGGTGGGGTTGGTGTGAATCATTTAACGGAGTTGCTTAAAACCTACGAAGAAATCGGCGTGAATCATATGGCACTGCACTTGCGCAAATCAGAAACTCCGGTAAGTGAGTCAATTGCTAAAATAGAGGAAAAGGTTTTGCCTTATTTTGGCATTTGATTAAAAAGCTTGCCTAGAATTTTTCTTTAGTTTAATGTATTCAAGTAAATATTTTCAATTTAAGTATTCAAATTAATAACACATTGTATATTGAAGAGACCCAAAAAAAAACATCAAATTTACTTTATATAAAATTATTTATAATACTTATTTTCAATGATTTATGTTAATTTTTATAATGTTTAAGTACATTATAAAAACCATTATTACTTAGGTAAAAGCGATTACTCCATGGCTTTCGTTTTCTTGTTGAAGTCTTGCCTATTTCCCACTGCCTAAGTCCGGACAATTATTAAGTTGATCATTAAAAGCTACTTCTATGAGGTAGATACTCCCTTATCTTTCTTGCTTTATTTACACCCAAATTTATCTCAGCCTTCAAGCATTTAGTTGTAGGTTTCAGGTTGTTTACTATAGGGGCAAAATGCCCTTTTTTAGGCGGACATTAGTAAGGCAACAAATTCCTTAAGCACTAAATCCAAGGACAATTTGAACATGCTTTTATAGGAACAGTAAATAATAATAGAATTTATTTAAGGTACTTAAATAACCATTAATGCTGTATAGATGGTGATTTTCAAGAAGGTAGCTAAATTACTAATTTCTGAGGACAATCAATACCTTAGACTTGTCCGTTCTCTTTGATAAAACTTGAAAGATTTATTTTATCAAAATAGGCCTAAATTGCTAAAATAGCCCGATTTTTGTTACAAAATGGCAGATGGAAAAAGCCATAATAAATAAGAACAATGTAAAACGGATAGGTAAAGGAAATCAAGCCATCCTTTTTGCTCACGGATATGGTTGCGACCAGAATATGTGGCGATTTATAACTCCGGCATTTGAAGAAGATTATGACATTGTACTTTTTGACCATGTAGGATCCGGTAATTCCGATGAAAGTCATTATGATTATCAAAAATACAATTCTCTCAATGGTTATGCCGAAGATGTCATTTCATTGATTGAAAACCTGGAGCTTGAAAAGGTGATTTTTGTAGGCCATTCTGTAAGTAGCATTATCGGTTTATTGGCAGCAACTCAACGTCCTGATTTATTCAAATCCATGATAATGATCGGACCTTCACCTTGTTATATTAATGATGAAGAGTACTTTGGAGGATTTTCAAAAAGTGACATTGATGAGCTTTTCGAAACACTCGAAAGCAACTATCTTGGCTGGTCGAGTTTTATTACGCCAATAATTGTAGGAAACCCTGATAAACCTGAATTTTCAAAGGAACTGCACAATAGTTTTTGTAACATGAATCCGGATATTGCCAAACATTTTGCTAAGGTAACTTTTTTAGGAGATAATCGTTTAGACCTTAACAAGATGAGCATTCCCGGGTTGGTTATTCAATGTCACCCAGATAACATATCACCCGTGAAGGTTGGGAAGTATGTATATAATAACTTACAAAATGGCGAATATATGCTGCTTGAAGCCTCCGGCCACTGCCCCCACCTTACGGCACCTGAAAAAACGATAGCGGCTATAAAATCATATCTTAAGTCTTAATATTGGAACAGCGGAATTATACAGAGCATACGGAAGACCTTTATCAAAACGCACCTTTCGGCTATTTAACCATTTTGGTAACTGGTGAAATTATCAATATAAATAACACCTTACTCAATTGGTTGGATTTCGAGCGGGATGAGACTTTAAAAAATATCATTTTTCAGGATTTATTAGGGGTAGGTGAAAAAATTTTCTTTGAATCACGAGTAATGCCTTTATTGCAAATGCAGGGAGAGGTTTCCGAAATCAATCTTGAATTAAAAGGAAAAGGAACAGTACGCTTTCCTGCACTAATCAATTTCAAAAAGATTCAAAGAGACCCAACCGATGCTCTGGTTTACAGAATTTCAGTACTTGACATTACACAGCGGAAAAATTTTGAAAAGGAATTAATTAAAGCAAGAAAAGAAGCGGAAGAAAATGCCAACCGACTGAAACAGATCAATGTAGACCTGGAAAGGTTTGCTTATATTGCTTCTCACGACCTGAAAGCTCCTTTAAATACAATTGAAAGTATTGTTGCCTTAATAAAAGACGAAAATTTAGTGGAGCCGAATGGGGATAGGGATGAGTTATTTTCTTTAATTACGGTGAATACCAACCGCATGAAAATGATGATCAATGATTTGCTGGAATATTCAAGCATAGAGGATAATTCAAGCAAATTTGAACCAATTCATCTGAATGAAATTTGCTTGGAAGCTCTTGGAACTTTGGATGAAGCGGTACGCAAAAATCAGGCAATATTCAACATTCCGGAACTTCCTGAGGTAGCGGGAATTAAAATTCAGTTGGAACGGCTATTCCAGAATTTATTTTCCAATGCGATAAAATACCGATCAGAAGCAGACCCAATTGTAACCGTTTCTTGGGAAAAAACGGATACTTATTACACCTTCAGAATTAAAGACAATGGTATAGGCTTTGAGCAAAAAGAACAAAATAAAATTTTCGGTTTTATGGAGCGGCTGAATACATCTAAGACCATATCGGGTACAGGCATAGGTCTTTCCTCTTGTAAAAGAATTGTAGAAGTACATGGCGGCACCATTGGTGTCACCTCAGCACCGGGAAAAGGAAGCACCTTTTATTTTACCCTTCCAATTAAAAGGTAAGCAATGATCATTTTTTTTTATAAAATAGCTTTCTACGCTTAACAATTTGAAAAACAATACCTGAGAAGAATTAGAGCTAGACTGGATCTTTGTAACCAAGCATTATTTTTTTGGCCAAGAAACGAGAAACCCATCAACTTTTGAAGTATTTCTTTTTGCTGACCACTTCAATAGCTAGGGAGAAATCAAAATTGAAGGTTAACAACAAGTAATTGGAAACTATTTAAATTTGAGATTTTTTTCCACTGTATTATAATATCTACTTTACGCTCACCTCTGATACTTATTAACCCGGATTATCAATGTCGTTTAGTTAAGAAATTTTTATTATTTTTAGGAAAGAAAAGGGAGCATAGTTTTTTTGAAAATAATCTAACAACAATCAAGTCCTTTTCCTTTTCGAAGGACTTTTTAAAACTATTAAAAAACAATATAGAAAATGGATTAACACGCGATAGGTTCCGTACGACTGACACAGCATTTGTTCGCCAGCGGTGTTTGGGTTTTACAGATCTTATCTACTTCATGTTGGGCCTGGGTAAATCGAGTGTTCAGCAAGAACTTGATAATTTTTTTTCCGACAAATCGGTCAGCTATTCCAAAGGAGCATTCAGTCAGCAACGATCCAAACTAAATCCCAAGGTGTTTACATGGCTCAATGAACAACAATGTTCTTTTTATTATAATAAAGCCAGCCATATCCGTAAATGGAAAGGTTTTCGGCTTATAGGTATCGACGGCAGTACTTTGCAGCTTCCTTACAGCAAAGAATTGGCAAAAGGTTTTGGCCATTTCGAAACCCGGACTGAAAACGGGAGAAAAGTAGTGTTGGCCCGTGTTTCCCAAGCCTACGATGTACTCAATCAAATCAGTATAGATGCCAAGATCAAACATTACAGGACAGGTGAACTTGCTCTGTGTGAAAGTCATCTTCCCTGTCTAGGGCAGGGCGACCTGCTTATAATGGATAGGGCTTATGCGGCCTTTTGGCTCATGTCCTCATTGGTTCAGCAACAGAAATCCTTTGTCATCAGGGTAAAGGCAAACAGATGGAAACATGCAAAGGCATTTTTAGCATCTACCCAAAAACAGCAGGTCATAGAGTTTTCCCCTTCCAAAGAGGCCTTAAACAGGTGTAGGGAAAGGAATATTCCTACTGAGGCACTCAAGTTAAGGCTGGTACGGGTACCGATTGCATCAGGAGAAGACCATATATTGATAACCAACCTAGTTGACCATAAGAAGTACCCTGTCAAGGAAATACGTGAGCTTTACAGGAAAAGATGGCCTGTTGAAGAGTCTTTCAAGCTACTCAAAACCAGGGCTGAACTTGAAAACCTGAGCGGAAAGACGGCCAGGGCCGTTCTCCAGGATTTTAATAGAATCATTCTCAGGGCCAACTTGAGCAACATCCTCAGTAAAACACTAACCAAAAAAGGGGATCGACTACTGTAATAAAAAACGGAAAAACACTTATCAGATCAACAGAACCCAGGCGTATCGTAAAACCAAATCTATAATTGATCAACTCAAACAAGGAATGGACAAAATCATTGGAAAAATATCTGATTATGCTTTCAAACTGTTGCTTCAACTTGAAATAGTACGGCCCAACAGGTCAGTTCCTAGAATAAAAAGGTATAGTGCCAGACCCAGTAATTTTATAACTTATAAACCTTAGCTAAATGACATTGCCCGGATTATGTAATAGGATTCGTAATGAGTGTTGCAATCTCAAGAAAATCAGACTGTTTGGAGATTTTAGCATAGCACCGCTATGGTGAAATTGAAAACAGCAACGATTGGGTATTTTAAAGCGATTTCAGCACGTAATAGAATATCTATCGCATATTTCGGGTTTAAAGTTCTCTGTTTGTTCAAGGTCTCTTTGTTTACCTCATCTCTGTTTACAAGGGGATAATCATTTTCGTCCAATAATATAATCAAGTCTACCTTCAATTGGCGCAGTCCCGCTTGTTCCAATAGGTATATTTTGCTTTGTCATCTACCACATCTTTCACCAACTGGCATTGGAAAAATCTGTCAACGTTACCCAAGCGCTTTTAGAGTATTCATCATCCACGAATTACACTGATGTACTGACCACCAAAAACAGCCTATTAAAAGCCCAATTAAACGGAGTGAGTGATAAACTGCAAGAATTACAGGAAGTCGTTCTGTTGTACCGAGCCCTAGGTGAAGGTTGGCAATAGTACAGTATTCAGGTGTATGTGAATTAGGTAGTTCTATTCTTTAAATCCAGCTTTTATAATTTCAAGTTCCGGTAAGAAAAATACTGTTTGTATAATAGCCTAATTTTGATGGATTGGAAAAAAGCTTTGCAACACTTTCATATACTTGGAGAGGTCCTTTATAAGGATGCTGATAATATCATCTATATCCGGCCAACATAAGTAACCGAACTGAATTAGGATATTTTTTAAGGTTATAGGGTATAGAATTTTTATAAAATGACATTCAATAATAGGGTACAAAATAAACAAGATACATTGTATACTCGTTAAATATGGTGTATTATTACACCATAAACACACAAAAAAATGGCTAGACAAACTATCTCTGTTAATGAACCGAATGACCGTTGGATGAAACAAAAAATTGAAGAGAATGAATTCTCCAGTAAAAGTGAATTGATCAACGACCTGATTCGTAGACAAAGAGAACAAGAAGAGGAGCGGTTATTGTTAAGGAATGAGCTTATAAAGGGTGAAAATAGTGGACTATCGAATAAATCTATGGCTGAAATTCTTACAGAGGCTAAACAAAGGGTAAAAAATGGCCAATGAATTATGTTCTTACCCGCCAAGCAGAAGAAGACCTTATTCAAATTTATCTTTATGGTCAAGTAGCTTTTGGTCCTACCCAGGCTGAAAAATACCATGGATCGCTAGAGAATACGTTTATTAGGATTGCCGAAAATCCTGAAATGTACCCTTTGGCAACTTCTATTCGTAAAGGTTATAGATATTGTGTTCATAGCTCACATACCATATTCTTCACAGTAGAGGATCAGGTCAGAATAGTTAGGATCATTGGTAAACAAAAATTTCCTTGATTTTAGATGTTCCATTCCGTTTATATAAGTTTTTTACACCAAAAATTGTTAATAAAAAAAGCGGCATCTCACCCAATATCGCACTCCGAATTCAGACCGTTTCTGGTGGAAGCGCCGAAATGTGGACTAAAATGCAGCACAAATATGACATGGTGCTAGCCATCAAAGAATTCGAGCGCAATAATCCAAAATTGAAAAGATTTGAAAAAGCTTAGAATTTTTGAGAAGAAACATCAAAAAAAGATTACAATGTCTTTAACCGCTTTCGGGTCTCATTGGAATGAGGAGATATTATAATATGGAGGAAATATTGGCCTATGATATTTGAGATTGTTTTTAACACTGTTTTATAATACCCAATTTACGCTCACCTCTGATACTTATTAAAATTCTCTGCTTGTTCAAAGATCTCTTTGTATACCTCATCCCTGTTCACAGGAGGGTAATCATTTTCGTCCAATAATATAATCAAGTCTACCTTCAATTGGAGCAGTCCCGCTTGCTCCAATCGGTATATTTTGCTTTGTCATCTACCACATCTTTCACCAACTGGCATTGGAAAAATCTGTCAACTTTACCCAAGCGCTTTTAGAGTATTCATCATCCACGAATTACACTGATGTACTGACCACTAAAAACAGCCTATTAAAAGCCCAATCAAACGGTGTGAGTGATAAACTGCAAGAATTACAGCCAGTCGTTCTATTGTACCGAGCCCACCCTAATAATCATGCTATATGCAGAAAGGATATAGTTTTTAGTACCTGCTAATCAATTGATCCAATAGAAATAAAACCTTCCAGGTTTCACTCGTCTAATTTTAATATCAGGCTGATGATCAACAAAACCCGGAAGGTTTGCGGATTTAACGTAATCATTACAATCAATAATTATATAATTAACCATTAATAATTATCAATTGTCCAAAAACGCCTCCCAATCCTTACCATCCGTAAGCCAGGCAAGGTTGAAAATGGCCATTTTACCTGAGTAGCCTTTTGGATCTTCGCCTTCCCCTTCAAAGAATAGGTAAATCAATCCTTCGCTTGGGGTACCGGCCCTTCCGGCGGTCATGGATGAATAGGCAAACTTGCCTTCTTCTACCAGTTTGTTTACCGGCCAGGTTTTGCCACCATCGAAGCTGGCCCAGACGGTCCCATGGTTTCTGCCGTCATTGGATACTATATTGCTATATAGCAACACATCATGCCCTTCGATTGGCAGTCTAATCAAGCCTGCCATCAAGCCGTAATCCCCGCTTTGGTCTCCATCAGGCAATTCTTCACTGACGTATAGGCCTTCCCAGGTCTCTCCCCCATCTGTACTATGTGCAATATGCCTCATTCTTGGGTTCAAGCCATCGGTGGACAGGTGCCGGCGGGAATTGTAGTAGATGGTTCCATCGGAAAGTTCTGTCAGCGTGGCTTCGCCTGTTCCATTGGCAGGAAAAGGGGCGCTTGTGTGCCAGGTTTTCCCTCCATCATCGCTATAAATGGCATTGGTATAATGGTTGGGCCAAAACTCCTTGTTGTTTCCTCCATCATAGTTGCGGGTTGCCCGAATCAATCTGCCTTTCTTTTCACCGAATTGTAAGGTAATGCCATGCTCATTCATGTGCATGGAAGGAACATTTCCATTTTTGTCTCCTATTAGGCTTGTTTCTTCAGCTGCCCATGTTTTCCCATTGTCTTTGCTCCTGTACATTTTAAAAGGGGAAATGGGATGACCTTCTTCTACAAATGCCAAAATATCTCCTCTTTCTTCGTCCACAATGACTCCTCCTCCTTGAAAACCGGGCTCGGCAAGGGTAATGATTGGTTGCCAGCTTTTTCCTCCATCTTCACTCCTGCGTACCTGGTAACTTTTATTTCCCCAAGTAGCTACAACAGAACCATCCTTGGCCGTCACCACATTGGGAAAACGCTCTCCTACAAAAATCTCTCTTAACTCAAAAACCGCTTTGCCATCATTCCAAAATTCATTTTTGGTTTTTTGATTGGCACAGGAACCCATAATCAAAAGGAGTGCGATAAATACTGATTGTCTCACTAGTATAAATTTTATTGGTACAAATTAAGAAATCAAAACAGGTAATAGTCAATTTAAATATTTTCCCTTTGACCAACAAGCAATACCCAAGGTTCATTGTCTGGGGCAGTGAAGGTCTGAACAGTTTCAGTCACAGAAGCTGCTGGCAAAAATGCTCCTGTCTTCGGATTGAACCATTGGTAAGGCATTTCAGGTGTTAACTCACTTAGGGTTATTTCTCCACCTTCGTTGAGATAGCTTACATAGAACTGACCAGCTTTTGCCAAGCAATGCATCCCTCCTGCCAGATCTTTTCGCTTCTCCATATCTGTAAAAGGCATGCCCTCCAAGGCACGTGCTACAAATCCCACATAGCGACTACCTTCCAGGTTCAAAGCTTCTCGCCAAGATACTTCAGAATTTGCCCATGCGGCCCATCCTTCTTCATCAGGACTCACTTTCCACTGCCACATGCCACCAGCACCGTAAACAACGCCCATGGTTCCTCCTGACATCAACTGCATCCATGCCTCTTCTCCCTGCCACCAGCCTGAACCATTTTCCGGATCTCTTATTCCTTCATAAGTCGGTTCTCCATTGGCCACTGCTTTGATAGGCTTGTTCTCATACATTTGCTCTACTTTATCATAAATCTTCTGGGCAGTATGTCCTGTTTGTGCCCACTGAAAGTCCAGCCATTCGGCATCCTGATAGGCTTTATTGTAATGTATTTCATAGGTGTCCGGATCAGCCCATTCAGGGATAAAATCATCAAAAGGATTGTAGTGAATGCCGGTAGGCTGTTGGTAAGCATCCCAAGCTTCTACTGCTTCGCCCCCTTCTTTAACGCCTACTTCTCTACCCATTCCATCTGCCCCTACCAACCACATGGCAGGCCAAGCACCATAACGAGCCACCAAGTATTTGCAATAGCGGGCATATTCAACAGGATCAACATTCTTGCCCAATACCTCTTGTCCTTTCCACCCAAAACCATGAAAGACAGGTTGATAGACTGGTACAATTTCATGAGCAACAAGGATACCCATTAGGCTGTCCATGTATTGAAAATAATCTGCATTGATTTGATTGATATGGCCCTGAGGCAAATCCGAAAAAGTAACAGCAAAACCTTGATCCGTATCCCGAGCATTGGGGCCGGTAGCTCCTTTGTCAGGCTGAATGGTCATAAGTAAAGCGGTATTAAAACCTTTTTCGCTACGATTTTTGGCGTAATGGGCCGTATTTTCATAGGTAGATCTCCAGGGCATGGCCCAAGGTGTATCACCCACCACGATAAAAGGCGTACCATCCGCATGCACCACATTTCGTTTGCCCTCAGACATGCGCAAAAGCCCATGACCTAACAATTGATTATTCCCGGTGTAGGCCACACTTTTAAGTCTTCCCTCTTGTCCATGCAAGCCGGTATCACTGCTATCAGAAGCGAGGGTATGCCACTTCCATTCGCCTTGAGCAACCGGAGAGGCAAAGCGAACTTTCCAGTTTTGCCCTCCATCCCAGAATGCAGGTCGGCGTAGTTTTTGTGACTCAGGGCCTATAAACTCAGCATACATTTCTACATCCGTATAGGGATTGTTATAGGAATTGGCAGCCGTAAAAACCAGCTCTATTTCCTCCCACTGAGGGGCCTCAATGGCAGCTTTTTCGGATTGAGAGGGAGTACAACTAAAGAGAAAATTACTAATGACAAGTAGGGCAAAGACATTTCTTGTTGGCTTCAAAATGGTAATATTTATGTACAAAATTAAATCGAATTTGGCTTATTTGGAAAATCCACACCCAGCTTACCCTATAATAGTAACTGATAAATACAAATAAACATACATTGAGATAAATACAATAAGTATATGTTTAAAATATTGTCATTGCCTTAGATTTTGTAATTATATTTTATAATAGACCAAAAGAGTTAAAACATTGGTTTTTGTTTTCCCAACAAATTTTCAATATTCTTTTAAATGACCTATTTATTTAATGCTTTCCAAAACAGGTTTTCCTCTCCATGCCTGTGGCATATCCAGACCAAATATCCAAGCAATGGTGGCAGCCGTATCATAGGTCATGATCAAATCCGAAATCTCATGGTCTTTTTTTATTCCTTTACCTGCAATTAACCATGGAATATATACTTCTTCAAGACTTTTCCCACCATGTCCTTTGCCCGTACCGCCATGGTCTGAAGATAGCATAAAAATGGTTTCATCAGCAATGCCTGCTGCTTCAATGGCCTGATAAATACGCCCAATTCTTTGGTCAACATTTTTTAGTTCTTCGTAGTATTCCGGAGTATCATGTCCAATTCCATGCCCTACGCCATCAGGTTCACTCAGGTGGACAAACAAGAAGTTTGGCTTATCATTTACAATAATTTCAGCGGCTTTTTCTGAACAGATTTCGTCATCATCCCCATGCATAATAATATCAATGGCATCTTTTTCCAGCAGGTATTCAATGCCTCCCCAGCTGTAAATGGCAGCAGTCTTGGCCTTTGGCATTTGTTCCCTAATTAGTCCAAATATGGAAGGGTAAATCCCGTAATTGCCAATTTTCGCAGATGGAATTTCAGGCGTTTTGCTACCCCATTCGGTATATCCATGGGCCGTCGGACCTGAGCCCATCAACATAGAGGCCCAGTTTACAGCACTTGATGATGGCAAAACCGTTCTGGCTTTTAGGCTGTAACTTCCGGATTCCATAATTCTTTTAAGATTTGGCATTTCAGCCTGAGGGATCGCATAAGCCCCTAAGCCGTCCAAACCCAATAAAACCACATGTTTTACTTTTTTCACCTGAGCTTGCAAGCCCACAGTCGTCAACAACATTACCGGCAATAACAGCACTAAAATTAATCTTTTACAGTTCATTTATTTTGATGTTTTAAATTGATCCTACTAATATTTGGTTTTCTAAGGTAAGATTCAAAAATACAACCGCTTATCCTCAGTCAAAGACCAATATTCATTCTAAGTTGTTTTTAGTATTCTTTATTCTAATTTAAGCTCCAAATCTATCAAATACTTACCAATTCAAAGTCCCGTTCATCCCAATTTTGGTATATTTTTAGGTGCAAATTAAATGATGAGATGGTAAGGCAAATGTATATTTTGACCCTTATTTAATTTATTTGACTTTATTTTAATTTGGTGAATATTTCAGGCTAAGACAAATTTTAAGCTAGAATTCAGGAAAAATGAACAGATAGGGTAAAGAAAAATTTGTAGGCAAGTAGGCAAGTTAAGACTTAGATTAAAAGATCAATTCATATTCATAGGAGAACGTTTATCAGAGAGATTTTGGCGGTATTGTTGCAGAATTGGCAACAATATTGCCAAAATCAATGAACGTAGGAATATCAATCCGGTGGCTCAGGCCACCGGCTACAAAAATATCACCCCTAAAGGGGTTTTCCGCTGGCATAAAGGTTAATATATGGTTTCGGTAAAGGATTGCAAAGTAGAGATTTTGTCAGCATTGGTGCGGAAATGGCAGCAATACCGCCAAAATCAATTGACGTCTACTTCACTAATCCGGTCGTTGAGGCCACCTGCTATAATCATGTCGCCCTTAAAGGGGTTCATGTTTATCGTAAAGAAAAAGATTTTGTTTTAACAGGGAGAGTTGCTAGTTAGGTTAATGGTCCAATTGGCTAGATAGCTTTAGGTGTTTCATTGAATCTCGACAAAGAAACTCTTTTATGACAGCATGTTATTTCAGGTATTTTCGGCCTTCAAAGCTTATGGTTTTTGGAGATGGATGGAGGGTGTTAAAAAAATGAGTTAGCTCCAATAAGGAGATCTACTCATTTTTAGCCAGAAATTCAGCTCCAAAAATCAAATGATGGATACGCTAATGATCTATTTTCCCTAAACCTAATCCATCATTTAAAATAAGATTTGACAGCCTTGACTTTTTTGGTTCGTTTTTGGGTCAAGCCAAAAATGAACAGTGGGAATAATGAAAAATTAACCAGTCAGGTGAGATCGGGATTACAAGGTCAATTCATTTCCATGAGAAAACGTTCGTCAGGGAGATTTTGTCAGCATTGTTGCAGAATTGGTACCAATACCGCCAAAATCAATGAACGTTGGATTATGTAAACTTGGGACAGTACTAACAAACAATAAATTTTAAAACTGAAAACTTTTTTCAGGACGGGTCATATCAATCCGGTGGCTCAGGCCACCGGCTACAAAAATATCACCCGTAAAGGGGTTTTTTATAGTTAAATAATTAATATGCGGTTCGATAAACCCAAACCATATTATTTTTAAAACCGGTGTATACGCATCCCTGAGTTGTCTCGTTTACTTAAGCTTATAAAACCAAAAAAAACCGTGGATTTTCATCCACGGTTTTTTAAACTTTTTTGTACTCTAAACACTATAAATGTTTGGAAATTAGAACTTTACTTAATCTTTCTGAACTTCTTGATTTTATGGAAGGTAAGGAAGTTGGCATCATGGTTATTGTGTGCACCTCCTACCCCATCATCATAAGCAGTTCTGGATAAGAAAAGAATGTCTTTACCATTAAACACCCAATCGACGTATTGAAAACCATGATTTTTTATGTCATCATGCTGCAACAACACCTTTTTTTGTTCCCAATGAATTAAATCAGGAGAAGAGAACAAGGCCTGAGTATTCCGGATACCTGCTGGGTTGGTTCGGTCTGTGGACTGTTTAATTGCTTCCGGAATAACATTGGCAATGGTCCAGTACAAGTTACTTTTCTTATCAAATCGGATGGTAAATTTTTTACTTCCTCCAGGAAAAGCTATAAAACCGGTTGCCGGATCAAAAGTAGCTTTTTTGCCATCCGCACTTATTTTTACCATAGCAGCTTTTTCTTCCAATGTAGATCGGTCATCAACTCTCAAAATGTCCCAAAGTTGCCCTTCTCTATCCACTACAGCATTGCCTTCTAGCCAGCCACCAAAATTACCATCAAGGTAAGTGGAGTCATAATATAGAATATTGCTGCTGGTCCAGCTGTCTGCTTTTAATAAATCCGCATCCACAGGGGCTGATAACATGAAAGCACCGTACCTTTTTCCCCATTTCTTGATTGGGCCCATGGCACTTTCCATGGCTCTCCAAATTCTGCCATTGTGCTCGATAATTGGCATTGGTGCACAATGGTACTCCCCTTCCAGAATTAAGCCATTATTTCCATCTGTGGGTTTTGTCCAGGTTTTTCCACCGTCATCTGAGCGCCTCACAAGCGTATTCCCATGATGTCTGTCCGGGCCAATTAACCAAAGTGTCCCTTGGTTCACAAAAAGTTTGGACCAAAATGCGCCATCTATTTCAGCAATTACCTCCCAGGATTTCCCTTTGTTGCTAGAGCTATAGATTTTAGAGGTTGCACGCACATGTTCATTGGACTCAGGTCCAAAATAATCATGAGAAGCTACGTAATCCCCATTAGGTAAAATGGCCAAACTTGGAGATCCGATGTATTTGCCTGAGGAAGCAGGGCTATAGGCCACTACTACACCGGGTACTTTTGAATCATCAAATTCCTGAGCGGCCAAGCCAAAACCGGAAAATAAAACTGTTATTAGAATCGCTACTATTTTCATTATTTTAAGTTTGTTTGTGTATTAATTCGTGGAAAACGCGCATTGGATGCATACAGCCGATCCAAAAGCGCTTCTTTCATTCTATCAGCTTCCCAGGGGCGAGCCTTGCTAAGATCAATCGATTCACCGGGATCGTGCTTAAGATCATAAAGCTCCACTTGGTCTCTGTCAAAAAAGTAAATCAGTTTCATCTGTCCCTTACGGATAGCCGCTTGAGGTCTAGTCTGACTGGCTTTACCATCTTCCACACCTATGTCCTCCAGTGCTTCATCGTACTTTTTCCCCTCTGGGTGGTAGTAAGGAAAATACCAAAACAAGGGTTTTTCTCTTGCTATATTCTTTCCTAATAACAATGGAATAATGGATTGCCCGTCCAGTTTTTCCATATTTATCGTCTTTGCTCCCCCAATTTCCATAAAAGTTGGCCAAAAGTCGGTTTGAATTACAGGACTGGCTGAAATACTGTTCGCAGCAACCTTCCCAGGCCAGGAAACAAGCATGGGTATTCGAATACCTGCCTCATATAAATTCCATTTACTCCCTCTATAGGGTGCATGAGAGGCATATCTGGGATGGCCTCCATTGTCTGAAGTAAATATTACCAATGTGTTCTCCCTTTGCCCTGATTTATCGAGGGCTTCCATTACCTGTCCCACATAATGGTCAAGCAATTCAATATTGGCGGCATATCGAAGCTCTTCTTCACTTAAATTTCGTTGGGCTTTTGCCTTGTATTTTTTCTCAATCCATTCTAAACCTTTCAGGTGCGGTGTATGAACAAAATAATGACTGACCATTAAGAAAAAGGGGAATTGACGCTCCTTTTCAATGAACTTAACCGCCTCAGTGGTTAATAAATCCTCAGGATATTGCCCTTCTTTAAGTTCTGTTAAAGACTTAGTTCCATTATAAGGATGCGAACCAAAGGTTTCTTTTGCCGTATCAAAGCCTTGTTGAGCAGGACCATGAGTCAAACTCCAGCCCTTGTAAACTTTATTATGGGAAGCCACATGCCATTTTCCTACGATCCCCGTTTCGTAGCCAAGTTCTTTAAGTCCTTCTGCCACAGTAACCTCATCTAGGGGAAGGTTTAAGGTAATAGGGGGAGAAATAAGCTTTTTATTTTTAAAAAGGGCTATCCATCGGTCATCCTCCCAATCCAGACTATCTTCCTTGAACTTGGTCACAAACTCAAAATTTAGCCTAGCAGGAGATTTTCCTGTTAGCAAAGCTGCTCTAGCCGGAGAACATAGAGGTGCTGAGGAATAGGCATTCGTAAAACTCATTCCTGATTTCATCAACAAATCTATATTGGGCGTTTCGGCTATTGATTCCCCACTGGCACCCGGATAATTGGCAATATCACCATAACCCAAATCATCTATATAGATCAAAAGGATATTGGGTTGTTCAGGAGGATCGTGTGGAAAAACCACTTTGCCTTCGGCACCAAAAATGGTGCCTAGGCAAAAGGCCATGAGCAAAAGCTTTTTCAAATTATTAATGGGTTTAATATCCTTCATTTTGAACTAGAAGTGGATTTGCATCCATGGTTGCAAAAGGAATTGGATATAATCTATGGTAGGGTTTGGCATTTGTCGCACCTCTGGCATGAGCAAACTCTATTAACTTATCCATTCTAATCAAATCTAATCTTCTTTTTCCTTCAGAATAAAATTCCCATCCTCGTTCATCCAGCACCTGCATCCTCAACTCTTCCTTTGAGGAAAAATCATTAAGACTCAATGGTGTAGTAATTCCTGCTCTTTCCCGAACCCTATTGATCAAGTCAATTGATTCTTGGTTTACCCCATTTAACTCATTTAATGCCTCAGCTCTATTTAATAAAATTTCAGCAAAACGAATTTCAGGGATATCATTTCCAAATGAAGCATTTACTCCCTCAGGATCCGGCCAATATTTGAAAGACCGAGTATTATCTTCCTCATCCAATAGAGAAATTAATTCACCATCTGTATTTATATATTCATGTAAAATCAAATCTTTCCTTCGGTCATTCTCATCAAATGAAAAATAAAATTTATCTCTAATTCGAGATTCATTAGGCCAGTTTCTCCAAGCATTTGAAAACTCTAATCCTGTTCGAGGATCTTTAGCAAAGCCAACAGGAAATGCAGTATTCATCCAACTATTAGACGCTCTTCTATCAGCGCTTGTTTTGGCAGGTCTTACCCAAATGTACTCACTGTTTCTCTCATTTTCTACTTTAAATAGGTCTTCATAAACGGGAAATAATTCGTAATTCCATTGGTCCATTATTTGACCTGCAAATTCAGCAGATTTTTGCCATTCTTTATTATTTAAGTAGAAATTTGATAACCAACCTTGGGCAGCAGCTTTATGAGCCCTACCATAATTGGCTTCCTGTCCAGGATCAGGTAGATCTTCCAATGCAGCTAACAATTCGGTTTCAATAAAGCCTAGCAGTTCTTCTGAGGAAGCCCTTGGTAACTGGATGTCATCTTCAGTTGATAATCTCAAAGGTACAGGGCCAAACTTCCAGTACAGTTTGATATAACAGGTTGCTCTTATAAACCTAGCTTCTGCAGCATAGAGCGTCTTCAGACTCTCAGATGCTACCAACCCATCTAAATTTTCCAAAACCAAATTGGCATTCCTTATTGCCCTATAAGGATAATCCCAATTTTGGCTTTGTAAAAGTCCAATGGAGGCATCCCAAGTAAAGTTAATATACTGAACAGCCGTAGCATTTACCCCATCACCTGTTTGGTAGGCAAAATCAGTTGTCCATTCGTCGGCCGCAAAAGTATAAATAGAGTTGTTTGAGATCATATTAGATGCATTAGCATATGCAGCGCCCATTAAGGATTCGATACCTTCTTTGGTTTTTAAGAAGTTTTCAGGTGCCAACTGAGAATAAGGATTTTCTTCCAAATAATCAGCACATCCATTAGTAAATATTACGGTTAATACAATAGCTAAACTTCTATATATCTTTTTGATTTCCATGATTCAATATTTTATAAAGTGAAACTGATTCCTGCCAAAAATGTCCTTGAAACAGGATATGCATTCCAATCAATCCTAAAATTTGCTCCTCCATTAGGATTAATCGCAGGATCCATACCACTATAATTGGTAATGGTTAATAGGTTTTGTCCAGTTACGTTAATTGTAGCGGCACTGAAAATGCCATTATTGGCCGGAATGTGATAACTTAATTTAATAGTATTCAACCTTAAATAGGAAGCATCTTCGACTGTTAAACTATTTACACGTTTTTCACCTTGGCTACTTGGGTTTACAAAAGAAGGAAATTCGTTAGATGGGTTTTCCGGTGTCCATCTATTTAACAAAGGTTCCGCATACCTATTTCTCCTTACCCCGGCAGGGAAATAGGTATCGATCAAACCATTATTAAGCATACTGGCTCCTTGCACACCTTCAATAAATACATATAGATCCAATCCTCTGTAGCTAAGGGTATTTCCTAAAGACCAGATAAAATCAGGAAACGAATTACCAAGAACTGTTCTATCATCAGTGTTTACAACACCATCTCCGTTAATATCTAAATATTTGATATCACCAGGATTTACATTGTCATTAGTGGAATCAAAATCATCTCCAGTCTGCCAAATCCCCAATACTTTATAACCATAGAATGACTCTAGCGGAACCCCCTCTTCAATTATTGCGATTTGTCCAGTGGCTCCAGCACTTCCTGTAACGATCCTTTGAATGCCTCCAAGGTCTGTCACTTCATTTTTTAAGGTTGTAAATGCTACGTTGGTTACCCAACTGATTTTACCTGAATTGATATTCCTAGAGGTCAATGCAAACTCAAAGCCTGAATTTTTAATACCACCTACATTAGTCAATTGAGAGGTGAAGCCAGTTGATCGTGGAATAGGCAAAGACAAAAGCATATCTGAAGTATTTTTCACATAATAATCCATACTACCATATAGCCTATCTCCCCATAAACCAAAGTCTAATCCAAAATCCAATTGCTCTGTTGTCTCCCACTTAAGATCCTGATTGGCAATTCGCGCAGGTTGTGTGGATGAACGTTGCTGATCATCATAGACTACTGTTGGCCCACCACTAAAAGTAGTAATAGATCGGAAATTTCCAATTTCTTGATTACCTGTTCTTCCCCAACTTGTTCTTAACTTAAAGGTACTTACCACTTCCTCTAGGGAGGAAAAGAAATCTTCCTCATTTAATTTCCACCCGGCTGCAAAGGATGGGAAATAACCGAATTTATTATTTTGTCCAAATCGCGATGAACCATCAGCTCTAATTGATCCAGTTAGTAGGTATTTATTGTCAAATATGTAATTTAGTCTAGCTAAATAAGAAAGTAGGGTGTTGTCCACCTTTGAACTACTAATAACGTTTAGGCTAGGGTTTCCTAGACTCAGGTTGAACGTTTCTGTAGCATCAGAAGGAAAACCTCTTCCTTGGGAAGAAAACCTTTTGGTGATAAATTTCTGAGTAGTCACACCACCAACCGCATTAAACGAATGTTTTTCAAATGACTTTTTGTAATTAAATAGGCCCTCAACCAAATAATTGGAAGCAACTCCATGCATAATTGTAGCTATACCACCTGCAGCCAACCCATCAATGGTTGTTCGATCGATATAATAATCTCTTTGCTGATTACTTACATCCCCACCAAGGTTTAATCTAAAAGAGAACTCAGGCGTAAAGAAGTATTCTCCATAAATGGAACCAAAGGTTCTATAGGTATTCCCTACCCCTCTTTTACCATTGGCTAAAGCCACAGGATTATCCACATTAATATGCTGGGAAATCACATAATCACCATTCTCGTCCCAGACATTAAGGGTTGGATCCATATGCATCGATGCAAAAACTACTCCGGCATGTTCATTAAGTTGAAAACCACCCGGGGTAAATTGATCATTGGAATAATTTGTACTAAGATTTATACCTGTATGAAATTTGTCATTTATTTTATGATCTAAATTGAACCTCAAACCATATCTTTCAAAAGATGAATTCATAACCAAACCCTCTTGATTGAAATAATTAAGTGATATCAAATAGTTAGTACTTTCATTTCCTCCTGATAGAGACAGGTTATGACTTTGGATTCCTGCATTCGGATTGTAAACTTCCTCCAACCAATCCGTACCTTGGCCGGTATAGTTTTCTACTAAATCTGTCGTAGAACCACCACCTGAATTAATAATATCATTAATAATTGTCTTGTATTCATCTGCATCAAGTAAATCTACCTTATTGGCAACATTTTGAATACCGGCATATCCATCATAAGAAACTTTCATTTTGCCACTTTTTCCATTACGTGTGGTTATAAGAACTACCCCATTTGCTCCTCTGGCACCATATATAGCAGTGGCGGATGCATCCTTTAGTACTTCAATAGATTCTATATCAGCAGGGTTAATAGAGCTCAATGGAGACCGCTCTGTCCTAGGGGCTGGGAATCTTTCTCCGGCACCGGACACAGCAGAACCATTACTAAAGGGTAATCCATCAATTACATAAAGGGGTGAATTACCAGAGTTGATAGATCCAACCCCTCGGATATTTACAGACATACCCCCACCAGGTTCCGCACTATTTTGTACTACCTGCACACCAGGCATTTTGCCAGCCAATAATTGCTCGGGACTTGAAATTGCACCTTGGTTAAAATCTTCTCTTTTTAATGCTGCAACTGAACCAGTAAGGTCACTTTTCTTGACAGTCCCATAACCTACGACTACGATTTCCTCCAAGGCGCTAATGTCTTCCGTTAAATTCACATTGATAATAGATCGGGAGTTGACCTGAATTTCTTGTTTTTCATAGCCAATCATGGAATAGATCAGTACCTGGTTACCATCGGGGACATTGATCGAATAGGAACCATCAATTTCAGTAACAGTTCCGATATTGGAGTTTTTCACTAAAATATTTACGCCAGGAAGACCCATAGGATCATCTTGGGTGGTCACCTTTCCTTTAATGGAAATTTGCTGAGCATGGGAAACATTCGATAAAACCATTACAAAAAAAAGTAATGGTAATAAAAGTGAAAATCCCCTAAAATAAGGCAGTCTTACGTTCATTATAAATAGATTTTGGGTTAGTATTATTAATTGAATTAAAATGCTTGAATCTTTACATAATTACTTACCAATATTATTGGGAAAATGCAGGCATTTAAACTTTTAAGCTTATTAATTTATGCCAGTTGATTAGTAATTTCTTTTATATCCAGACAAAGTATTTACACCTTCACCTACAGCTTTTCAGATGTAAATCCATCACATTCACTTTGTTTTTTCCTTCGAATTAACCTAAATCACTTGTTGGAACTAAAAAGAGTTTTGGATGTTCTTTCAACTGTTGCAGAAAAGAAATCAAAATTGATTTATACAAATATGTCATAAATCAAACTGAATTAATTATTATTTTTTGCCAAAAAATTATACTATTTTATCAATATTGGTAATTAAAATGCAGTATTTGATTGTAATTAATAATTAAATAATGCAAACTTTTATGCTAAAGGTGTAAAAGTGACATAATATTAAAATAATTAACCAGTCTAGCTTTAATTTAATGAAGCCACATTTTCATAAAATACCGAATTCATCACAACGCTCTTTCAGCATTCGATACGATAAAAGTCCAAACTTTGGAACTTTATGGCATTTTCATCCAGAATTAGAATTACACCATATTATTAATGGTCAGGGTACCCAGTTTATAGGTGATACAATAAGGAGTTTTTCTGATGGAGATCTAATTTTACTTGGTGAAAATCTACCTCATACATGGCGGTGCTCAGAAGAATATTTTCAAGGAAATCCCAAAATTAAAGTAGAAGCATATGTGCTTCAATTTTTACCTACCTGTTTCGGGAAAGATTTTATTGAATTGCCGGAGACACAAACTATAAACTCCTTATTTGAAAAAGCAAAAAAAGGAATGTTTATCTACGGAGAGACAAAAAATAAAGTAACAGATATATTAAAAGATACCTTTATATCAAATGAATTAGATCGATTAATTAACCTGCTCCGGATACTCAAAATTTTGGCTTTCACATCTGAATATGAAACAATATCACCAGGATACGCCAACAGTCAGCTTGCAAATGATACAGAGATGCAGAGATTAGAAAAAATTTACACCTATATTATGTCCCACTTCCGCGAAGACATTAGTTTAGAAAAAGTTGCTTCAATTGCAAACATGAGTGTAAGCACATTTTCTAGGTATTTTAAAAAAATGACAAACAAAACTTTTCTAGAGTTTCTGATTGAAATACGTATTTCAAATGTGTGTAGTGAGCTAATCGAGGATAGACTGCCAATAGAGATTATTTGCTATGACTGTGGTTTCAATAATATTAGCAACTTTTATAGGCATTTCAATAAAATTACCGGAATGACACCATTTGCCTATAAAAGAAAATATTTAAACTAATACCAAATATTAAGATGCTTAAACAAAAAAAAGAGGAAAACTACCGGTATTCAGGTAATTTCCCTCTTTTTTACTTTAATGGATGGCTATATTACTTCAGCCACCAAGTCATTTCATTGATATGGTCATTACCTTCACCAAACTGTCTGCTAATGGCATCAGTAACATTGCTGGCGTTGTAATTGTATTCTGATTGTGGATAAATCCATCGGTAAGGAACTTCCACCCCTGCAGGCCTTCTGAAGGAAGGATAGCCACCTGTTCTTAAGTGATCAAAGAATGAGGTCCATCCTAACTGGAAGAAAGATTGCAAATATTTTTGCATGATAATCAACTCCAATTGTTCCTCTTCAGTCTGGGCCATTGTAAAGTCATTGATGGGCTTGGACAGATAGTCTTCCGCATCCTGTTCACCTACAAAGGAAGAATAGTTCTCTGCATACATTTCGTAGAACTTAAAAGAAGCCTTGACTGCAGACTCATATAACATGCCTGCATCTGCATTGATCCATCCTTTGGTTGCAGCTTCTGCAAGAATCAATTGTTGTTCGGAATATCCCAAAAGGACATAAGGCTCATTTACAGGATCTTTATGGTATCGTTCATTTACTTTTGAAACATTTCCTTCTGTGGCTTTTTCATTTACCTCAGCATAAGGCGCTGCTGGATCTCCTCCTTCATAAGCAGAAAAATCATTGAGGTCTTTTCCTGCCTCTTTAGCGGATTTGGTCTGCGTACTGTATATGAACAACCTTGGATCTTCACGATCCTGTAACCTTTTGATAAAGGTGGAATCCATGTACATTCCAGAGCTGAAGCTACTTGAATTAAATGTTGGATACCGGTTTCCTTGTTGATCCAAAAAGACCAATTGCCCACTTTCTTCCACACTTTCCATCAGCGGCTCATTTTGATAAATAGAAGCAAACTCGCTTCCATCATTCATTCCGTCTTTTTCAGATAAGGTCAACAGAACCTTTAAACGAAATGCATTGATCAACTTCCTCCAGCTATTAACATCTCCATCATAAATAATATCTCCTGCAATAATGGTATTGTTGGCAGCTAATAAGTCATTTGCTTCCTCCAACTCCATCAAAATTCCTTCGAAGACAGTCTCCTGATCGTCGTAAACTGGTTGGTAATCTTGTTCTGATTCCCCCATCAAAGCAGAGGTATAAGGTATATCACCAAAAGTCAATGTCAGGTTATAAAAGTAGTAGGATTTAAAAAATTTACCCAAAGCAACGTAGGTAGGTTCTCCAATTCTCTCTCCTTCTTCCATCATTTTGGTAACATTTCTCAATGTTCCGAAAGACCCGTAGCTTCCACGGTCCCACTTATAATATTGATTTGTATTTTCTCCATCTGTTTGTACAAGCATTTTCAATGCATACAAAGGTGAAGTCCCCCGAGAATCTCTGAATACATCCCATTCAATATTGGTCAACAATAGTTGGGGGTGCGTTTCTGTCGGTAAATTAGGATTGATATTCATTTCCTCCAAGTCCTGACAAGAGGCCAGCCCAATCAACAATAAACCTATAACTAATATATTTTTCATTTTATCTATTTTTACTTAGTCCGGAAAATCTATTAAAAGGTAGCTCGTAGCGTGAAACCTACATATCTTGAAGAAGGGTCCTGCAAGTTGTTATCATTTCCATAGTCAGGGTCCAACAAAGGCATCTTTTTCCACATGGCCAGATTATAACCATATATAGATAGATCTAGATTCTTTATTTTTTCTGAAGTCATGATATTCATCAAGTCATAAGACACTGATAATCTCCTTAATTTAAAGTAAGAACGATCATATACATTCGCGAAAAACGAGTTTTCTTCCTCGGTAACTTGAGCTCTATAGGGATAAATTTGTGACCAGGTTTGCCAGCTAACAGCAGTTGTATTTGGAGAATATTCTCTGCTATCAGTAATAATAGCTCCATTTACATCCCTTACTAGTTCACCTCCGGTTACCACAACACCTTCAGGTACGTATACAGGTTGCCCTGCCGCATATTCCTCATCTCTGTACAATACAGAGTTTGGATGTTTACCACCCCACCACATTTTCTCTATGGTCAGGGATCTTATCAGGCCACCCCAAGCACCATCTATGTCCATATCAATCCTAAAATCTCCTACCTTAAACTTATTTTGAAGACCCAATCTCCATGATGGATTCAGATGACCAATTTTAGTTGGATATGGATCCCTGGTAGGCAAGCCAGTATTGGCATCAAGGATCACCTGGCCGTCAGCACTTTTCTGCCAAACAGTAGCGTAATACGCATCAGACCTATCACCCACAACGAGATTTCCGAATTTCTCATTGTTGGCATAGATTTCGGTAATTTTCTTCACATACCTGGTCCAATTAAGCCCAATATCCCATGAAAAATTACTTTGTGCTATGGCACTGAAATTAACCATGGCCTCTAAACCCTGAGTAGTGTATTCATTGCCATTAACTTTCCTAGAACTAAAACCTGAAGCTTCAGAAATACTTAAATCAATGATTTGATTTTCATCCAAAATCCTGTAATAGGTACCTTCAAATGTAAATCTTTTCTGAGCAAAAGAAGTGGAGAAACCAGCCTCAAATGTAGTAGACTTTTCAGGCATAATGCTGTTGTTTACCAAACCTGATGGATAGTAAACAGAAGGAGTAGCTCCATAAGTAACACCTTTTTGATAGGTAGAGTAAATACTGTAAGGACTTAAATCACTAGATACCTGTGACCAAGAACTGTAAACCTTCAGGTAATCCATTGCTTTTGGCAATTGAACAAATTCTGAAAGCATAGCGCTCAAAGATGCTGAAGGGTAAAAATAGGAATTGGTAGAAGTAGGCAGGGTGGATGACCAGTCATTTCTACCGGAGAAATTCAAAAATATTGAATTCCAAAAATCAAAATTAACCGAACCATAGGTACTTCTTATGGCTTTCTCATCAAAATAATTGCTTGCCTGCACAGGTCCTTGTGTATTACTTAAACTATAAATACCGGGAACTATCAAGCCATCAGAAGAGGCATACTCTTGCTGATATGTTCTATAAAATATAGATCCACCGGCATTTACCGCGAAAGAAAAATTATCACTAACAGTTTTGTTATAAGAAGCAAGAATATCCGTATCCAAGTTCAAACGGCTATTGTTCCACATTTTGTAATCCCCATTTCTTGAATCTCCGTAGTTCATGTAAGATTTTGGGCTTTGCATGTCAGAAAATACCCTGTACTCTCTGGCAGAAACCCTACCTTGAATATTAAAATTATCTGAAACCTGATAATTCAACTTTAACTTACCATCAAGGGTATTCTGGTTGTGCTGTTGGTTCAACTCATGAGCGGCAAAATATACATTATTATACCAGGCATAATTGTAATTGGCTTGTCGGTACCCTTCTAGTCCGGGTACATACATATGATCTCTTAAATCTTGACCATTCACATCATCTCCCATCCAGATCAAAATGGTATACATATGGTTTTTTGGTCCATAACCATACCTAGGGTAATTGGGAGAATAAACTTTGTTATAACTTAAAGTTGCATCTAAAGTCAATTTATCCGTTAGGTCAAAAGAACTATTGAAATTCAAACCACCAGTATTAAGCGCCGTATTAGGAACCTGCCCTTTTTGATAGGAATAATTCCCGGAAAAGTAAAATCTGGACTTTTCACCTTGATAAGCAATGGAAAAATCATTTTTTGAAACCACTCCGGTTTTCAAAAAGTCATTTAGGTTGTCATGTCTTTTCCATTCAGTCGGTACCCTTTCATACAAGGACTTATCATCGTAAATCGTACCGGCTACATTTCCATACCAATCAACCGTTTCTCCAGTTTGTATATTTCTAATTGGACTGTTCCATTGAGGAACCATCACACCTGGTTCAAATTTAGGACCCCAAATCATGTCCCCATCGGAAATACCACCATCTGCACCATCCCAGAATTCATACTTACCATTGGAACCATTACCGTACTCAGTTTGGGTTTCCGGAAATACAGTAAATCCTGCTGTTACCATATTACTGGTAGATGCGGTAACAGTAAGTCCTTCTTTTGAAGCATTTTTTCTTGTAATTAAGATGGCCCCATTTTTTCCTCTAGCACCATAAAGTGCCGAAGCCGCTCCACCTTTAAGCACGTTGATACTTTCAATGTCTTCAGGAGATATGTCAAATAAATTGGTTTCTACAGGAATTCCATCCAATACAATCAATGGAGTCTTACCTCTCAAAGAAAATGATGGCGACTGGAAAATACCCGTAGGATTGGTCACCGTTAAACCTGCTACCTGACCGGAAAGTGCATTACCAAGGTTCATGGTTCTTGCTTCACCTAAAACCTCGGTATTTACCTCCTGTGTAGCATAACCCAGCTTTTTCTTTTGCTGCTTGATACCAATGGCAGTGACCACCACTTCATCAAGATTTTGCTGGTCTTCTTCCAATACTACATCAATTATTGACCGTCCATTAACTGATTCTTCTAAAGTAGCAAAACCTATAAAGCTGAACTGAAGGATAGCATTTTCATCAGCCCGAATGCTGTAATTGCCATCAAAATCTGAAATGGTTCCCTGCAAAGTTCCTTTTACCTTAACTGCAACTCCCGGCAAAGGAAGGTTGTCCGTTCCTGATGTAATTTGTCCCTTAATATCTATTGGGGCATCTTCTGTATTTTCTTCACCTTCATTGTTATTGCGATGACGGCGTACAGAAATATTATTGTTTATCTGCTGAAAGGCCAATCCTGTATCTTCACTGATCTCCAAAAGAGCGTCCTCTACGGAGATTTTCTTGTGATGGATAGAGATTAGCTCATGTAAGAATTCATCGTTTTCATGTACTGTGAAATGAAATTCGGACTGATCTTCAATTTCTTTAAATACATCAACCAGTTTTCCCTTGTTAAAGGAAATACTTACAAATACTTCATTGATTTTTTTAGCTTCAATTTTTTCTGCATGCAGTGCATTGGAGAAAACTAATTGTAGCAAAAAACCAAGCATGACATACCTTGTCATTTTTAGAATTAGTGGTAAAGGTTTTTTTCTCATAATTTAACTTGTTAAAATACTGTATCGGCATTAAAAGATTTAGCAAAATAAATTTTTAAACATTTGCTGATAAAAGTTTCAGAGACTTCAAAGCATTAAGCCTTTGGTTCTGAGGGTTTAAAATTGAATTGTTACCTGATCGTCGTTTATTTCATAGGCGAATTGTTTAGCGTATTGCAAGTCCATTAATATATTTTTAAGAGATTCCTTTTTGTAAACAGTGCTCACTTTCCAGTCATTGGGTTTTCTGCCTTTTACCTTAATATCCACACCAAACCAACGTTCAAGTTTTACCTTTACCTCCATAAAATCAGCATATTCAAAAACAAGTTTCCCTTCTTTCCAACCTGCCACCAATTCAGGGTTAAAGGATGATTTTACATAGGAATCTTTTATATTATCCACTTGTAATTCTTTTCCCGGTAATAGTAATATGGGTAGTTTTTCGCTGGTTGGGTTTTGAATTTCTACTTCTCCCTCAAAAAGGGAAATTTTCATTGTTTCATCGCCCGGATAGGCATTAATATTAAAAATGGTTCCGAGTGCCTTGGTGGTTACACCATTACTTTCTACAATAAATGGTTTGTTTACATTTTTAGCTACTTCAAAATAGGCTTCTCCCATCAGATAAACCTTCCGCTCTTCACTATTAAATGCTTTTATAAATTTGATACTAGAAAAACAATTTAAAAATACCACTGATCCGTCAGGAAGTGTATGTTTGGTTTTCTTTCCGGCAGGATTGGCGAGAACTGTATATTCTATTACCTTATCTTCTTCTTTTTCTTGGTTTGCTGCAATAAAATAATAAAATCCACTGTAAAACCCAAAAATAAACAATATAACAGCGGCATACTTTAAGAAAGTATTGTATGAGAAAGAATTTTCCTTCTTTTCTACCATTCCTTTTTCCCAGATGTCATCAATTTTTGATTTAGAGATAGGCTTCTTGGAAGCAAGAGATTGTTCCTTCCATAATTTTTTTAGGGTTTTTAAGGTTTCATAATTTTCCCTACTTTCTAAAGCCCAAACTTCTAACTCTTCAATTTCCTCCTTGCTTGCGGTACGGGCCAGCATTTTTGCCAGAAGGACATCTATTTTATTTTCGTTCTGTCTCACATATATAAAGACAACCTTAGCAAAGAAAAGGCGTAACGGGTTGAATTATTTTTATTAATAATTTTTGTAAGGTAATCTAGGGTATGAAACTGTAAACTGAAGAAATATAAGACAAAACCTATTACTAGCTGTTAATGAGTATTCTAACCTTAAAAACAAAAAAAGAAATCAGCAATTTCAGGCTAAAATTTTTATACGAAAGCTTTTTCCACCTTTCTCTTTTCCTCAGCAATTTTCTTTTCTTTACCATTGATCTCTAGGTAGCTTTGAATTCCTAATCTCATATCCTTAATGGCAAGCTCTAAATGCTTTTTAACCGTTTTTTCGGTAATTTCTAAAAGTTTAGCTACTTCGGCTATCTTGAGGCTATCTTCCTTAATCATTTTAAATACTAACTTTCTTTTGCAAGGCAAGCCCTCAACCAATGTGGAATAAAATGCTCTTAATTCATTATTCAAAAGCTCGTTGAGGGGCTGTGAATAATCACTTGTGCTCACATGATCCATTTCTGATGAGATGGTGAAGAGATTAGGTTTGTTATTGTTCCTCTTTATTCGGTTTAGACATAAGTTTTTTACAGAAAAATAAACGTATCCATCAAAGTTTTCAATATCCTTTAATTGAACATGCTTTTTAAGGAGATTGACAAATACATCTGAAACCACATCTTCGGCCTCTTCATAAATAGGTAAATAATACAAAGCGAAGGAAACCATTTTTTCATGGTATCTTTTGAAGAGCTCACCAAAGGCTTTTTTATCGGCATTCACCGATATCTGAAAAAGAAGATCCTTATTGCTCAAAGCACTGTACATATTAATAATTTCTATCCTTTCAAACCGAATTACTTATCAAATAAAACATTTTAATACCGAAAAAAAAATAATTTTAAATACATTATTTGGTATTTAACAAAATTAAAACAATTTATTTACGTTGTTTTTAGTTATTTCACCATTTATTAACCTAAAATTAATACTTCTAAAAGATCGATACTTTTTCATCCTATTTATTTAAGAATGATTTTTGCTAACCTATTCATACTAAACTTAAACCATAAGGATTTAAAAAGTATGCTAAGCTTTATACAGTTTCTTTTCATTTTTAATTAAAAGCTTCCATTTCCATAAGAACTGTGAAAACTTTAGTAATCAAACCATTTAAAATCAAAAAGTAAACCACACAGAAAACCCTAAAGCCATGGACATTAAACATTTTCTCATCACTGTATTATCAGGAATTGTCGCCACTGCGGTAATGACAATCGTAATGTATATATACACGATTCTCTTTAAACATTTTACCAAGGTAATCCATCTGCTAGGCTGCATGATTTCCGGAGATCAGAAATTACATTCACCAAGTAAAGGTGCTTTAACCTTAGGGACTTTTGCTCATTTTGGCGTAGGTGTAATATTCTCTATGTCCTATTACTTACTGTGGAATTGGGGAGTATTTGAAATCAACTTCTTCGATTCGGTAATTATAGGAGGGCTCAGTGGTATTGTGGCAATTGTGGTTTGGAAATTTTATCTTAAACTACACCATTACCAACCTGAAATTTCCCAAAATCATTACTTCTTTGCCCTATTTATCGCCCATATAGTCTTCGGAATTGTAAGCGTAAATACGTTTTTAATGATTACCGATAACCCCGAACTATGGTATCAACTGACCAAATAAAATCCAAGGAATAATTATTTTATTGGAATAATAAATAAGTCCAATTAAAACCGCTAAAGCATTTTTTCATAGCCGTACACTTCCAAAAAAAGTTTTATGGCATATTTCTTGAATTACAATCACTGTTCTACAACTTAAGGAAACAAAAATGGATTATTTATACATTGTTATCGTATCGATTTTAATCGTGTCGGCACTTATGATTGTCTTGCTGACCAACACCAAAACCAGCAACAATATTATTCTTCAAGGAAATAAATTGACCATTTTCCATCCCTTAAAAAAGGAGGATATCAACCTTGATGCTGATCTGCAAAAATGGAATGTCCAAAAAATTCAGACCTTATGGCGCGGGAAATTCTATTCTTTAAACCTCCAATTAAAATCAGGCAAATGGAACAGGTTATACTCAAGGTCCTTTACCGGGAAAATTGCCCCAGTAATTGAATACCTTGAAAACACCTCTCCAGAAAAGAAGTCAAACTAATCTTTAATCTTCCTATTTTTGAAGCCACCTCTCAGGAGAAATGGCAATTAACTTAGCTATTAATCTCGGTTATATTCCGGGTAAAATTTCTATTAGCAAAATCAATTTTTTAAAATTTCCATAACAATGGTTTAACCGGTTATTGTTAGCTTGTGCTTACCTTTTCATTAGTTATGAAAAGAAAAAAGACCCGCGCAAAAATCTATTTTAAAGCCTACCTTTACATTATTATATCGGCCTGTCTCTTGCTCCCCTTCTACGAAAAAGGACAGTTTGAATTGATGGTAAACGAAAATCATTCTCCCCTCCTTGACTTGTTCTTTGCAGGGATTACTCATTTGGGTGATGGCGCAATAGTGATTCTTCCGATCTTAGCCATGCTTTTGGTCAAATACAGTTTTTCAATTTTTTTAGCTTGGTCCACGCTTATTCATATGTTTCTGGTGACATTAGGTAAAAGGGTTCTTTTCCATGGCATGCCAAGACCCGCAGAATACTTGAAAGGTTTTGACTTTTATACGGTGCCGGGGGTTCCCATGAGCCATTGGAATACGTTTCCCTCAGGGCATACCACAACTGTCTTTATGCTAACATGTGCTTTGGCCATGCTCAACCACAAAAGGAAAAATTACCAAGTGGTATTATTGGGTATCGCTATTTTAACCGGTTTTAGCAGGGTATATTTAATGCAACATTTCCTTCCGGATGTGATTGCAGGTTCTGCTCTGGGTGTTGCCTCTGCTTATGGAGGACGTTGGCTAACCATTAAGTACTTCTCAAAGAAAAAATACAGAAAAAGCCTTTTCCCAAAACGAAAAAAAGTACTTGGCCAAGTAAAATCATCACCGGTAACCAGTAAGCTATAGAAAGGCCTATAGATGAGATATCGAACATTAAATTAGGGAGCTTGGAATTTTTAATACTATGAAAGCGGTCTTGCACAAAAGCAACAAATAATTATAAAAGGCCGGAATAGATTACAACGAACTCCTTTCCGGCCTTTTAATAGCAAAAGTTAACCTTTTATTTTAAAAATTATTGGTAGACAAACTCAGTAAGAACAGCTGCATGGTCGGATGGGAACATCACAGGGTGTTTATCCACTACCTTGGAATCTACCATTTTCAATTTATTTCCTTTATAGAAAATATAGTCTATTCTAGGCCTAATATAATCACTACCATCACCTCGGTAAAAGGGCCAATAGGTAAAGCCCGGGGATTCAAGTGGGTTGGGATAAGCCTCTCTAAAACTATCGACAAAACCTGCCTTTTCCATTTCTAAGGAAACAGGCCATGCTACCTCATAACCATGATGAAGATCTTTGGTAGCAGAAGTCCAGTCCAGATGAGACTCAACATTAAAATCACCTGACATTATTATTGGCGTTTCATCTGCAGATTGAAGGTATGGATTAATTTGCTTAAGTATTTCCACCACTTCCTTATGTCGCGTTTCACCTTCAGCAACAATAAGTTCCTTAGGGCTAAGTTTATCTTCTACCAAACTTTTTTGATAGTCTGGCAAATAATGCAGCCAAGTATCCAAAACCACTAATTCTTTATTACCGGGCAAATCCAACAATACCCCTCCAAAATTAAAAGGCCTAAAGGCTTTAATGGTATTTTTCACGGGGTATTTGCTTAAGATAGAAAGATTTGAACTTATCAGGTAAAAGTGGTACCCAAGGGCATCAGCTATCTCTTCTACAGAACCATAGGTCTCTATCAGCGTAATGATATCCGGATGATGTGATTTGATGGTTTCGATAACCCTTTCTAATCCTACCTGTTTGCCAAATCTATGTCCACCATGCCAAATATTCCAAGACATTAATTTAAAACTATCACTTAACACTGTTAGGTTTTTCTTTTGTGGATAATGTTTTTGGTAGGCCTGAACCAAAGTTTCCCTTGTTAATCCACCATTGACAATAGCAATATTGTCCAGATAACCATTAAATGCTTCCCACTGTCCCAGATAATCCCAGTTGCCTGCTGTCCCTCCAAAACCAGTTTTCAATTCACTTTGTAAATTTCCTAGACCGGGAATATTATAGATTCCTTTTTGCTCTCCATCAAAAAATAAGTAGAGATTCTCTGAAGCACGATCTATCGAGAAACCTATCTGGTGCCAATCTCCATCATTTATCTGCTGATGAGCCAAGGTGGGTTGATAAACATACTCACTTTTTCCATCACTGATATATAGCTCCCAACCACCATAGAGCGTTGCGTTGATCATCCATCCTTTTTCTTCTTTACCTATTGCCTTTTTGTTTCCAGCAAGTATTGAACCCTGGAGGGCATTTTTCTTGGTTTTAACCCAAAATGAAACCCCAAACGAATCACGCTCTCCATATGGAAGCTTCAGACTTTCCTTGATTAGAATGGGCATCCTGAGTGATGCATCATTGGTAAGGTCAAGTGCTCTTCCCTCAAGTCCGGGTGCAAACCTTCGGACTTGGGTGTCAAAAACCACACTCGGTTTAGCCTGACTTACTTTGGTCTCGTAAAAGGGTGAGTCTTCTTCAAATTCAATTAACACATCTTGCCCATACACATGAAGCACAGCAAACAAGAATAGGCCAGTTAGGCTTAGGACCGCATTTACCTTCAAATTCATATTTTTTTCTTTCGTCTTGAACTAGATTATTTTTTGATTGTCCAATAGGGAATAATAGTTATTCTCCAGTGAACCATCCGAATACAGCTTTAATATGGCAAATCCGGGTGGTGTTTCCTGGTAATAAAAAGCATTGGAAGAGCGTTCATCTCCTTCTCCCCACCAATAGCCACTCATGGAGCCATTGCAGAAATATTTGACATCATTGTACCAAACACTGTCTAAAAGGTGCTGGTGTCCTCCAAGACAAACCTTTACCTTATCTTTGTATTTATGAAACAAAGCCTTAAGTTTCACCAGATCTCCGTGCTGGCCTCCTTCCCAAGAACCGGTTACAGATAAGATTGGGTAATGAGACATCAATAAGACAGGAGTATTGGAAGCTAATTGCTCCAATTCTTTTTCAAGCCATTGATATTGTTCTTCGTCCAATGTGGTTCCTTTGTTGTTACCATCCAGCACTATGAAATGCCATCCTCTTTTTCTAAAACTATAATACCTGTGAGGAATTCCAAGTCGCTTAACCACATAGGGAATGCCATACATTTCATCCTCTTCCTTATTTTCTACATCCCACCATGGATCATGGTTACCTATACAACTGTACATTTCAAAAGCTGAAGCACTATTTCTGAATTTATCCCATACTTCCCATTGCTGAATTACTTTCTCTCGACTTGTACCATCGTAGGATGCATCCATAATGGAGTCTCCTCCATTAAGAATAAAGTCAGGTTTATGGTCTGTAACTTCCTTGAGATAAGTTATGGCCCTTTCAGGAATGTCATTTCCAGAAGTAATGTGAACATCTGTGATATGTGCCACGGTGAGTACCGGTTTGGGCTTTCCTATAGCAACAGCAGGTGCAGCACTCGCTGCAACCACTGTTGATGTATTTCTTAAAAATTTTCTTCTATTCATCATTATTTTATTTCCAAAATTGATTTTGAACTAAATTGCTATTTAAGATTAACTGTTGTTGGGGCAAGGGACGATAATAGTATTTTGGACCAATAAATTGAGGGACATTATTCTTATTCTTTGTAAAATTAATAAAACCATGGTCTCCTTCTGACAAGTAAAAGCTCTGGGCTGATCCGTTTTCATCTTTTAAATAATACATGGACAAATTTTCTTTTACTTCTGTAGATAATTCATCGAGTGGAGATTCCATTCCTGGAGCTTCTAAAATGGCAATGTCTTGCAGACCATCACCTGTGACATCAAATGCTCCCAATTGGGGGACATACATTCCTTGTTGGCCTCCGTCATATACTTCCCCTGCTGCCCATCTTAAGATATCCTGATATCGCAGGCCTTCACAGGCCAATTCCACCCTTCTTTCTCTTCTAATCTCCAATAATACTGCATTTCCTGCAATTTGAGGGTATCTGGAAGCAATAAGCTCATCTATTGATAACTTATCCATTTGCATGTCAGGCATCCCTGCCCTGGCTCTCAGGAGATTCACTGATTTGTTCAAATCATCTTGTGTAAGCAAGCCTAATTCCGCTTTGGCTTCAGCAAAATTCAATAGGGCTTCTGCAAACCTGAATATGGGCAAATCTGTAAAATTCAGGTTCCAGCCTAACCTTAAAGCCTCCTCGGGATAGAATTTTGCCTGCATGTACCCACCAAAATTGGGACTGGTTCTGGCTGGTTCTCCATCATCAGTTGTTTTAAAACCTGGGTAGGCTATTGTTGCCTTCATTCTTGGGTCACGATTTTCAAATACCTCTACAAAACCCTTTTTGTCCCATCCCGGAACCTTACTAAAAAAAGTACCATCTGTCATAAGGTAACTGTCCACAAGGTTTTTACTCAATGACCATTGCCAATTGTATACTACGTGAGAATTATTTCCCACACCTAGTTTTTGGTCTGCATCTGCATAAAGAATCATTTCATGATTAGCGGATAAATCTGCACTTCTGAAAATTCCGCTGTAGTCTTCCGCCACATTTCCGGTATTGTAAATTTCCAGTGAACCGGCATCTATCAATTTCTTGGAGGCTTCCATGGATACATTTAACCAATCATTAGCTGTAGCCCCAAGGTTCAATTCCTCATGGTATTTCCTAAATGTACCTTCAAACAAAGATACTCTGCTTAATAACAGAAGTGCTGCCTCATTCGTTATTTTGGTTTTGTCACTTCCCGGTAGGATATTTGCGACAGCAAAGTTAAGGTCCTCCAATACCTTGTCCATAACATCCACTCTTGAATCTTGCGTCTTGTACAAGAGTTCTTCAGCATTGTCAGTAAGGTCAATGGTGTACCAAGGAACATCACTGTACCGTTTTACTTTTTCAAAATAATACCAAGCTCTAAAAAATCTTGCAATACCTATATAATGGTTGATTTCTGCCTGATCCCCCTGCACCCTGTCTGCACGGCTCAACATATAATTAATTCTTCTAAGATCTGACCAATCTGACCAACCTCCAATATTTCCTTCATTTAGACTCCCGATAAGCAACTGATCTGTCTCTGTACTACCGGTATAAAGCGATATATTATCAGTTCCAAGGTCTTCATAAGAGTAGCGCAATTGCGCATAGAGCCCATTGGTATATGTTTCCAAATCCGTTGCAGTATTGAAAAACTGGTCGGCAGTTATGTCCGTATGTGGATCCCTTTGCAGGAAATCATCATTACAAGCGCTAAATGTACTTCCCAGGGTTGCTACTAGGAAAAATTTATAAATAGTCTTTTTCATGATTTATTTGAATATAAACTTAAAGGGTAAAATTAACTCCTAAAGAATAAGTTCTTTGGAATGGATAAGTGGTGGTATTGCTGCTTCCTCCTGCACCTACTACTTCAGGGTCAAGTTTAGCTTTTAAATGAGAAACCTCGAAAAGGTTTTCTCCGGAAAAATAAAGCCTCAGGTTTTGAATTTTTAAACGGTCGAGCATCGCTTTAGGAAAGGTATAACCTATGGTTAGGTTTTTTAGACGTACATAGGCTGCATTCTGCAAATACCTCGTTTGAGGAATACCCAATTCAGACCTGTCTTCTGCAATGTATGATTTCACTCTAGGGAAATAGCCATCCGGCGTTTCCGGAGTCCAATGATCCAGGTTATGGGCCTGGACATTTGTCCATGGCTGAGCATAGACTCCCCAGAAATAATGGTTAGAAGCCTCGGGATACCAATCCTTTTTCCCCACACCTTGAAAAAACATTCTAAGGTCAAACCCCCTCCAGTCTGCAGACAAATCTGCACCATAGGAATACCTTGGCGTGGTATTGCCTATTTTCTTGAAATCACCATGATCTTCTAAGGTCCAGTCCCCCCTGTCGATCACCCCATCCCCATTCAGGTCAGAAAAGCGAAGGTCGCCCACATAAAACACATACCCTTGGTCATCAGAACCCACAGCAGTCTGGTCTAGTTGGTCTAATTCTGCTTCGGACTGGAAAAAACCATCATTGGTAAGACCCCAGATTTCACCGATGGTCTGCCCCTCATAATAGTCGTTAAGTAAACCCGTAGGGTTGTCGTATTTTAGAATTTCAGACTGATAATCTCCTAAATTGAATCCAACACTGTAATTTAATGGAGTACCAGCCATAGCTATTTCATCTCTCCAATCTAACCTCACTTCAAAACCCCTGGTTTCAAGGTCTCCCGCATTGATTTTCGGTTCGCTTGCACCAAGCACTGCAGGGAGGGTTTTTCCTTTGACCAACATATCCTTTGTCAACCGCGAAAAAACGTCAGCCGTAACACCCAATTTTCCATCCCAGAAACGCAAGTCTATTCCTAGGTTTTTACTTTGGACAGATTCCCATGTCAAAGAACCAGCCACTAAGCCTGCAGGAGACACAGTCTGAGGCCTTTGCCCACCAATAACCTGCCCTATTTGTCCGGAACCCATGGAAGGTATATACCCATAATCTGCTACCGATTGATTACCGAGGGTACCATAGGATGCTCTAAGCTTCAAAAAATCTAATTGTATGCTTGATTTAAGGGGTTGAAGAAACTCCTCTTCAGAAAGCACCCAAGCCATTGATGCAGAAGGGAAAAAACCGAAACGGTCTTCTTTTGGAAAACGCGATGAGCCATCGTACCTGCCATTAAACTCTACTATATAGCGGTCGTCAAAAATATAATTCATGCGATAAAAAACCCCTCTAACAGCCCAGTCTGAATAACCTTCATCTCCATTCCAATCTCCTGTTGCCAAACCTATGCTAGGTAAGTTGGTCGTAACCAAACCTCTTCTACTGGCCCATAAATTTTCGTATATTCTGCTTTCCTGATTGAATCCTGCCAAAACTTTGAAAGCATGAACAGTATTGAACGTTTTGTCAAAATCGAGGTAAATATTATAGATAGTATGTTTGACAGCAGAGGCATTAGACTGAGCAAAATTAGGATTTGCTCCTCTGAACTGCACAGGCTGATCGGGTCCTGTTTTATAAGGTACAGCCATGTCATATGCTTTGCCATAGGAACTTATCCTCCGCAAAGTAGCATCTCCTTTCAATTGAAGAATGTCTTTTACCAAATTTGCTTTAATATCAAATTTGGTCATAATATCGTTATTGTCGGCAATATTTCTTCCGCCTTCTTGTAGCCTACCCAAAATCTCTGCTCCGGCTGAAGTCCAACTTCCATCAGGGTTCCTAGGCACATCAAGTGAATTGGTTCGGTTTACATTATGGAAAAACAACCATTCATTATAATAAGGTCTGTCATAGGTCGTATTGGCATAAGCCGTATTGTTTCCCAATGTAAGCCAATCGGTAAGCTTCATTTCCGTCTTGGCACGTAAATTAAATCGCTCATAGCTGTCGTTTCCATATTTAAGCATCCCATCTTGCCTGTAGTAACCCCCTGAAAAATAATAACTCAACTCTTTGTCTTTCTTTGACACGGAAAAGTTGGCAGAATAACTAGAACTCTTGTTTTTATAAACTTCTTTCATCCAGTTGGTCTGACCAATATACTGGTAGTAATCAGGATTGCTAGGATTCAAGATTACAGAAGGCAGGCTCGGATCCTGTGAACGTTCCAAAGCATAAGCCCTGCTTTCTTCAGGATAAAGGTTATACAATGGCCAGGCCGCTTCGTGCTTATATTTCATTGCCTGGTAAGGATCGGTTACTATGTCTGGGATATCCCCTAGCGTTCGCATACCATAGACCAAGCTGCCATTTACCTTTATTTCTGAAGAAGAAGCTCCTTTAGTAGTGATCAATACTACCCCAAAAGCTGCACGTGCACCATAAATGGCAGCAGACGAGGCATCTTTTAATACCGAAACACTTTCTATATCTGAGGGATTGATATTTGTAAGCTCTGAGGAAGTTACCGGTACGTTATCTACCAATATTAATGGGCTTCCTCCATTTAATGAGGTAAGCCCTCGAATATTAAAGGATGGACCATCTCCGGCTCTTCCGCTATTTCGTGTAATATTTAAGTTTGGAATGAGCCCTTGAAGACCTTCTCCTAAATTGGGTATTTGCCGATTTTCTAATTTTTCAGCCCCAACCATGTCTACTGCCCCACTGAGGTTTTCTTTCTTGGTTTCTCCATAACCTATTACAACAAACTCTGCTAAATCGGATGCACTTTGGCTCAGTACTATATCAAGTGGTTTGTCATTACTAACAACAATTTCCTGGGAAAGATACCCTATATAACTAACCACTATAGTGACCGGAAGATTATTGGATCTAATTTTGAAACGTCCATCTAGATCCGTGATCACTCCTTTTTCCGTGCCTTTAATTAGGATTGTTGCTCCAATGATAGGGCTTTGATCATCCTTGTCACGCACAACACCTTCAATGTCTTGATAAATTACTCTGGAAACCTCTTCGCTTTTTCTTCGGACTACTATGGTATTGTCCTTAATCTCATAGTGTAAAGGTTGATCTTTAAAACAGGCATCAAGGACATCAGTTATTGAGGCATTTTCAAAATTTATACTTACTGGTTCGGCTATTTTTAGCACATCAGATGAATATAAAAAACTAATGCCCGTCTGAGCCTGAATATCTTTTATCACCTCAATAAGAGAGGCATTTTCTTTGTGAATACTAAGTTTTTGAGCAAATACGTTGGCAAAAACCTGTAAATAGGTTGATAAAACCAGTATTAAGGTTATCTGGCAAAACCACCTTAATTTAGCAGGCATACCTCTCCCGGTACTGTTCCTTTTGGATAGTGATCGATACATATTATACGGTCGGTTGGATTGTTTTAGCTATTGTTTTTGGTCACTCAGAGATCAAGCCTATCCATTAAAATTGGACAAGGTATCTGTAAATCCCTTTAATATCCTAATGAACAGAATTACACATTAATGGATTGGCTGTTATTTTCCTGTTTTATACCTAACAATTGCCCAGAATTATATCCTGAGCATTCAGGTTTTTATTATTCCTAATGTTTTAAATCCTGTTTAATAGAATTTACCAATTTGATCAATAGCATATGGTTTAACTAAGTAAATTATTATTTTAATTTAGGTAATGGTAACAATATTGTTCGAATCAAGCAGGTGGATTGCTTCCTTACACTCAATTCTTACTGTTACTTTTACCTCCTATATTCATTTCGTTAAATTGGGGGAAGGATAAATCTTCTTACATAGGCCTTTAATTTTATATGCGTATCAAATTATTTTACTGTAAGCTTATTAGCTGAGTTGAGGATGAAAGTCACTTCTCCTGTCAATTGCAAAAGATCCAAAACGGCTGAGATTTCTAGATCCTGGGAAATCTGACCACTGAATTTCTTTTGATGGACTGATGAAGCAAAAGATACATCCACGCCATACCAACGCCCAATTTTTTTCATGATGTCTTCTAGATTTTCCTCCTCAAAGACAAACATTCGATCTTTCCAGCCTATAACTGAAGCAATATTCGCTGACTTTACCTTTATGGGCAAGTCAACTGAATTGCTTATAGCCTGAAAACCGGGAGTTAGCTTCACATATTGATTTGTAGTACCCACCTTAACTTCCCCCTCTATTAAGGTAGTTGCTATATAATCTTGATCCGGGTAGGCAGAAATATTAAATTCAGTTCCCAATACTTCCACACTAACTTCCGGTATACTTTCATTTTCTTTAAATACATTCACTAAAAAGGGACGCTCTATATCTTTGGCAACTTCCAGATAAACCTCACCTCGAATACTTATTTCTCGTTTCCCTTCTTCGAATTGGGAAGGAAAAATAATCTTTGAGTCAGCATTTAACCATACTTTGGTCCCATCAGCCAATTCTAGCATATACCTCCCTCCCACAGGTGTAATCAATTGGTTGAATTCAATTTTACTATTTTCTTTTTCTCCATCGGAAAAAGACAGTTTGTCTTGGTGTACTTGAATGGACATGCTATTTTTATTGATAGTCATGCTATCCATTTTTCCTAGAACCATTTCTTCCCCGTCGCCTAAGATCAAAACTGCCTTATCTTCTCCCGGTTGTACATGAATGGGTCTGCTACTGGCCTGAAAACCAACATCTTCAACAGCATTTATTCCAAACCTGAAATATAAAGCGGATAGCAAAAGCCCACAAACCAAAACCGCAGCATATGGCCACCAAGTGGTAACCTTTTTTTCTTGAAGCGAATTTTGCTGAATTTTGCTTGCCACCTTATTCCAACCTGCTTCTGTATCCAAATTGTCCAGTCTATTTAAACTGCTATGCCAATCATTTCTTTTTCGGCCATGCAAAACAGCATTCTGAAATTTTTTATCTGTTGAAAATAATTGGTCAAAAAGCTTTTGCTCGGATTTTTCCAATCCATGGAGTGCTTCTTTTTTTATCAGCTCCAGATGTTTCCAATTGATTTTTTCTTGAATCAAATTTTCTACTTGTTTGTAGGTAAGACAACTTAAAAACAAAAAAGGGTGTCTCCACCCTTAATATTTTCCGAACTTAATTTTAAATTAATATATTAAATCAGAATTTAACATAAGGATAATATAGGGATATCAACACAAAAACCATCTCAGATAAACGGGGCTTTAGAAGGGTTAAGGCTCTTTGGCGCTGTGATTTTACTGTATTTATTGATATTTGGAGTGTCTCTGCCACCTCACTATATTTTTTACCCTTGATAAATAGCTCCCGTGCTACTTTGCGACATTCCGACGGTAAATCATCTATAGCAGCATGGACTTCCGAAATTAGTTCAGCCTCAAGGATAGTATGCAATACAGGCAGGATATGCTCTTCCGGCTGGTTATCATTTTCAAAGGCCTGTTTCACCTTAGTATGTTTTAAAAAATTAAGAGATTTGGTCTTTACCGTGTGGTACAAATAGGACTTTAGGCTTTCATTGGAACTGTCCTGGATTTCGGCCCTCTTGTCCCATAGTTTTACAAAAGCCTCTTGCACTATATCCTCAGCTATAGAATCCTGACCAACATAACGATTAGAAAACAATACAAGCCTTGAGTAATACGTTTCAAATATTTCCTTTAGTAATTGCTGATCCATTTCGTTTATATTTAAGGCAAAACTATTCCTAAACTTCCTAAGGGTAAAGAGAAAATCATAAGTTAACTAAAATTTAATGGAATGGACTTAAGCCTTTACATTTTACTTTCGGTTTTGTTTTAAATATTTAAAGCTTACTTAAATGTTTTCACAAACAATTTACTGTATCCCAACTAAAATACAAAATTTTAATTAAGTCAACCTACTTAAACTAATAGGACCTAATTTAAGATTCTACTAAACGGACTCGACTGCCAGCAATCCTTTCAAAAAAGCAATCATTTAAATCACTCTGCAGCTATTTAGCGCTTTACCTTCTCTATAAAGAAACAATCATAGGCCTCTCCCCTATTAAATAAACTTTATTGCTTTGAATCAAACCCATTTTATAACCAACCATTCCTATTCGAAATTCATCATTAATTGTTTCCTTTCAAGTAATCGATTGCCTTAAACGATGTTCACAATACTTACTAGCCTTTCCCTAGAAAACCTACCCTTAACCTTTTCAATAAATCATTTTAAACCTATTTGCTCTATTCAGGCTACCGAAAATTTTTAATATTGCTAATACAAGCTTTCCAAAATATAATGAAGGCTTATAAATTATATGGAGACTATTGCCGAATGGATAGTTCTTCTTCGTAGACACGCATAATAACTGTGACTGAGCCCTCAAAAAGATCTTCTCCTTCAAATACTTTGGAAGCTTTGATCCCTATTTCCTCCAATTCATTTAGGTTTTTGTTATTGGTTATGATTAGGTCTCCGGCCTTGGGTGCATACTTAGGATCTTCAATGGATAGTATTCTTTGTTTACTATTGAAAACAAAAGCAGGATTAAATGCTCGAAAATAGTATAGCTGATTGTTATTTACCCAAAGATTATTAGATTGAAACACAGGATTTTTTGTATCAATATTAGGCAAGGCATCATAAAACAGCAGCCCGGTAAAACAGATATAACCCAAACAACCCAATAACCAGCTTTTTTCATATTTTTTATATAAACACAGGAAAAGACCAATACAGCCTAAAATTGAAGGTATAAAAAACCAAATCGATAGCCCATTTATCTCAGGTATAACATGCTTTAATTGAGGTAAAAATAAAGTCAGAGGGATAATAAATATTAACAAGCAAGCAAAGATAGAGGGAGCCTTAAATTTGCCAGGGCTAAGGTTTGCAAAATACCAGCCCACCATAAGGGCAAGAAATGGGTATACAGGAGCTGTATAATTTGGAAGTTTGGTACCAGAAACCATAAAAAACGCTATGGTAACAGTAGTAAATAGTAAAGCCAAAACTATTATGACCGGAGGTTTCTGTAACTTAAAGACTTTAATTATAGCAGGTATTAAAGCAGCAATCCCCGGTATAAACCCTACTGCTACAAAAATAAGTGTGAGCAATGCCCCACCACCATGCCCTTCCATGGCTGAAGAAAACCGGTTAAGATTATGGTGAAAGATAAATTCTTTTAACCAAACCCCTTTGGTTTGGATGGAAATAAGGACATACCATGGAAGAGAAATGATACAATAAATTAGAAGAGCCTTAAAATTCACCACTTGCTTTATATGAAACCCTATTGGTCTTTTGTCCAATACCATATAAAAGAATACAGTCAACCCAATCAAAACTACTGCAACAGGCCCCTTACTCAAAGTGGCAAAAGCCAAAAACAAAGCTGCTGCATATAAGTAATATCTGGTTTTAAATAGCGTGCTGACATACCTTTCATAGCTGATAATTGTCAAAAAAAGGAAAGTGATTAAAAATGGATCAGGAACTGCCAGGTGAAATTGCAATTGCCAATGAATGGAAGACAACAAGGCTAAACCTGCATAAAAGGCTGCCTTTCTACCAAAAAGCTTGTTTGAATAAATGTATACAAGTACAAAACATATAAATCCTGCCATGGCAGAAAAAAACCGAGCACCTATAGCGTTTATTCCAAAGATTTCATACCCAATAATAAAAAGGTGGTAATGTAGTGGCGGCTTATCATACCTTGGTAAGCCATTGAAAGTAGGCAGAACCCACTCCCGGTTTTGATACATTTCCATAGCTGCAGCAGCATTTTTGGCTTCATCCAAAATGTAAATACTATATGCTTCAATACCCATGAAATGAACAAACAGGCCGGTAAGAATAAAAAGGTATGGAAACCATTTTTGCTCATAAAAATTCATACCTACAAAGAAAACAGGACCTCTTTTAACGGTACCAAACAAAATATTATCCTAATGTTAAATTATTGTATAAAAGGGAGGAGAATACTTGAAAGGAATAGGATTAGTAAAACCCTATGGCTACTAACCTTACCAGTACAACCAAAAACAGCTAAATATATTTTTGTATTGGGTAAATTTAGAATAACAACCTTGATTATCTTAAGTTTCTAGAAAAACCTAAATATTTAGGCCTGTAAAATGGTAAATACGGTTCTTTATTCTAAAAAATTAGGTCTACTCTCTTTATTTTATCAAAAAACTTGCAAGATTTAATTTAACCCCTTATATTAAACTAATTAATTAATATTTATAAAGTGTTAATGCCTATGCCTTTACGTATTGTTTTTATTTGCTTCCTTTTAACTGGTTGTTTTGGGAATTTTAAAACCGGAGAACAACTCTATAACTGTGGTGATTATAAAAAAGCTATCGACGAATTCAATAAGGTACTCTTTGTAAGCATTACAGACCTCAAATCCCTACACCTTAGGGCACGTTCTTATGAAGAGTTAGGTGAATTGAAAAAAGCAGAAGCTGATTACAGAAAAATTTTAGCCTTAGATCCGGAATATGCCTATGCTTATACCGGCATTGCAAAGCTCGCATGGGATAAAGGACGTTTTGTTGAAGCAGAGAACAATCTATTGAAGGCCGCAATGCTCGCCCCTGAGGACTATGATGTTTTGCTATTTTTATCAAGAGCCATGATAAAGAACGGTCGCCATAAAAGTGCTGTTGAATTCCTGGACTTGGCCATCAAGCTGAAACCTGAGGAGGCAACGCCACACTACTATAAAGGTATTGCCCAAGCACATGACGGTGACGGACTAGGGCTGATCGTTTCACTTAACGAATACATTAACCTGGAACCCAACAATATCAGCGCTTATTATAACCGAGGTTTTGGTTTAATGACATTTGGTTATTATGCCTGGGCCGTTGAAGATTTTGACAAAGTGCTGGAACTGGCACCCAAACACTATGACGCATTGGCTAGAAGGGCCATTTGCATGATGAAAAAAAATCCTAGGCAAGCCTGTTTTGATTTGGAAACTGCAGCCATGAATGGAAATGAATTTGCCAAGCAACACCAAGGAGATTGTAAAGCTTACAATTGATCAATTCAGGACTAAAGGTTTTTCAATCCTATATTTCCAGAGCAACACAATTTAACCAAATCAGGAAATGTGCCAATTTTACAAAAAATTTTCAAAATAAATTAGTTTATTATAATATAAAACCATTACCTTTATGCCATCCAAAATATAGTTTGGTGCAATAAATAAGCAAGTGCACTGCAAAAGGCAGTGAGCAGTATACGTAAAAGTAGTATTTTCCTCTAAGAATTTCTCCCAACGTTTCCGATAGTTCATTAAATCAGAGCTATTCCCTCAACATTTTCTTTTTTATTGAATTAAGTATTATTTAATTCTTTTGTTATAAATAAACATCGAAAAAAATCAGCAGGATCTGATCATTTTGTTACCCTTAGATTAAGTGTACCGGAATTTTTAAAAGCAATCGTGTAAGCAATCGAGCTTTAAGGTTTAATCGTATTAAAGTCATTGTTTAAGCATCAATATTTGTAATAACATAGGTCAAAACTCTATTTATAAAATTTAAGAATCAAAGTATCCATTTATTGCAATACTTTGCGTAAAAAATACAAGACCACTCTCCACAAATAAAAATTATTTTATCAATACAATACATCAATACTAATGCAAAAAGGAATAGTAAAGTTTTTCAATACAGAAAAAGGTTATGGATTCATTACCTCAAAAGATTCAGGCAAAGATATCTTTGTCCACAACAGTGGTTTAATCCATGAAATCATGGAAAACGACGAAGTATCATATGATACTGAAGAAGGAAAAAAAGGACTTAACGCGGTCAATGTAGAGCGCATAGATTAATAACAACAACACTACAATTAAAACGAATAAAACAATGCAAGAAGGAACAGTAAAATTTTTCAACGAAGAAAAGGGATACGGATTTATTACACCTAGTGATTCAGGTAAAGACATTTTCGTACACAATAGTGGTTTGATCGATGAGATCAGAGAAAATGACAAAGTATCTTACGAAGAAGAGCAAGGTCGTAAAGGTCTTAACGCTGTAAACGTTGAGGTAATAGGTTAATAAAACCAATCCTAGAAAAATTAAGAAGTGGTCACAAAATGATCACTTTTTTTTGTACCCTACCTAATTTACCTAAATCATTCGGTAATTAATTTGAGCTATATCAGACTTGCAGAGGCCACCATATAATAGCCTCAATTTAAGCAATCCAATGCTTCTTTGCATTTCATACATGCAGCATGGCTAAAGTTGTCGCAATCACCCCTAACTCTGTCGGATGAACACTGCACAATTAAAATTATTTTTTCGGAAATTAGATTTACACTAAAAATTATTATTCTATGCCACAAGAACTATGGTTAAATCTACCGGTTAAGGATCTTAATAAAACAAAAGCATTTTTTTCTGAGCTTGGTTTTGAAAAGCTAAGGGATGCCCCCGAGATGGTCGGGTTTAAAATTGGTGGTGTATCCGTTTTAATGGTTACAGAAACTCGGTTTGAAAAATTTGCACTGAATAAGGTTACAGATACTTTAAAAGGCAATGAGTTACTTATATCCATAGGAGCCCCAAGTAAAGAATATGTAAATACCATGGCTGCAAAGGTGGAAGCAGTTGGTGGTACTGTATTTTCTAGGCCCGCAAAAATACAAGGTTGGATGTATGGTTTTGCGTTTTCGGACTTGGATGGACATCGCTGGAATTATCTTTATATGGACTTCGATAAAATGAACCAGTAATTTCCAATGCTTAAAATTTAAGAAATAATGACAAAATTGACCAACGCCCCGGATTGTGGGAACTCCCCGAAAAAGAAGTTTCTTAAAACTTTCAATGAATCTTTTGCAAACGGAGACGCAACTTTTATTTGTTCACATGTCGGTGAAGACATAGTGTGGAAAATCCATGGAGACAAATCTATCAATGGCAAGCAAAACTTTAATAAGGAAATCCACTCCATGAAACATAATATTGCAGATGAATTAATCATTCATTCCATCATCACACACGGAAAGGAAGCCTCAGTCAATGGTGAAATTAAAATGGGAAATTCGATGTATGCTTTTTGTTATGTCTATCGGTTTACCTCAGCTGCTAGTACACAAATTAATGAAATTCAATCTTATGTTATTCAAACTGCTCGTTAAACGAACAACCTCAGTAAAACTTCTTTAATTAGTCAATTCCAATAAACCTTTAATCTAATAAGAGTCCATCACTTTTTAGGACATTGGCCTTTAGTAAGCTCAATAGTGAAACAGGCTTTTCGCTAATGCCATTGGTTCCTTACTCTTGACTAAAACCTATTATCGGTAGGCTTAGTGAGAAATTTGAGTAGAGGAAGTCGTGGGAACCTCCTAGAAGATGAGTCTGCTTCACCATTTTCTAGCTCAATAAGCCCCAGGGAGGGTTAGCTATGACGATTTAGTCGTTTATAAAGACAATTTAAATTGAGTTGGCTTTATTGTTAAGCAAGATAGTGCCTTTCAATATACCCACAATAGCAAATTTATAATGGCTTATTTTCACTTTCTTTAACAATAATTGTAGTTCAAATTTTTTGACTAGCCGGAGAATATTCCGTATTAAATTCTACTTTTGTATTCTCAAATATGAAAAGCAGTAAACTAGTCATAATACCTACATTCAACGAAAAGGAGAATATACAAGACATGATTGTCGAGGTCATGGCATTGCCTGAAAGTTTCGACTTGTTGGTGATCGATGACAACTCTCCGGACGGCACAGGTGAATTGGTAAAACAAATGCAGGAGACCTATCCTCAACGGCTTTCTCTGATCGTAAGAAAAGGAAAGTTAGGATTGGGAACTGCCTACCTGGAAGGTTTTGCTTATGCCTTAAAAGAAGGTTATGAGTATATTTTTGAAATGGACGCTGATTTTTCGCACAATCCACAGGATCTTAGTGTGTTGTATACGGCCGCTGTCACCGGCAACCACGACATGGTAATAGGTTCCAGGTATGTTTCCGGTGTAAATGTGGTCAACTGGCCCATGGGCAGGGTATTAATGTCCTTTTTTGCCAGCAAATATGTACAGTTAATCACAGGAATCCCCATCAAAGACACCACAGCAGGATTTGTTTGTTACCATAGAAAAGTTTTGGAAGCCATTCAACTGGACAAGGTGAAATTCATAGGTTACGCTTTCCAAATAGAAATGAAATTTACTACCTGGAAGATGGGTTTTAAAATTTTGGAAGTGCCAATAATTTTCACAGACCGCACCAGAGGCACATCCAAAATGTCTAAACATATCTTTAGAGAGGCCATTTTAGGCGTAATCTACATGAAAGTAAAAAGCATTTTTGTGAAACCTAAGCCGGTTAATCAAATTTAATCGATTTGATAGGGTTTACATTACTAATAATTATGGCCGGAATAAACAGTACAAGGGTAGTAATTATCAAAATCAACAAATTTAAGCCAAGGATTATCGGCCAGTCCCAAACTATAGGAACATAACTCATGTAATAATTTTCTGCATTGAGTTTGAAAAGATGGGTTGTTTGCTGCAACAAACCAAAACCTAGCCCAATCAAGTTGCCCAACAACATTCCCCTACCAATTATCCGTATGCCGTTCCATATGAAAATATTTCTGATTTGGCGATTACTGCTACCCATGGCTTTAAGTAAGCCTATCATGGAGGTTCGTTCCATGATCAAGATAAAGAGGATGGACACCATATTAAAGGAAGCAACAAACAGTATCAAGGCTAAAAAAACGTAAACATTGTTATTCAGTAATTCCAACCAATCGAAAATCTGTATAAACCTGTCTGTAACCTTGGTTAATCTAAGGTCATAATCAATGCTTTCATACAATTCATCCTCATAAGCATCAATATTTTCCGGATCATTAATAAAGACCTCAAATCCTCCTACTTTATCTTCATCCCAATCATTGAGCACCTGAATTACACGTACATCTCCTAGTACAAACTTGTCGTCAAAATCTTCCAGAAAAGTCTCATATAATCCCACTACTTCTAACCTTCTAAACCTGGGGGGATCCTGAACAAAATACATGGTGACCTTACTTCCAATATCCAAAAGCATTTTCCTCGCAATTTTGGTACTGACCACAATTTCATTTGAGGACCGCCCATTTTCCGGAAATTGGATAAACCGTCCTTTGACTATAGATGGTTTGAAGGCCAAGCTATCAAAATCCCTACCTACCCCTTTCATCATGATACCTTCCACTTCCTCTTCACCTTTGATAAGGGCCGGTTTATTGGCAAAAACCTGCACATGACGGATATAATCACTTTCCTTATAATTCGTATAAAAGTCACTTGTAGTACTTGTGGGCGAATCCTCTAAGGACTGGCTCATCACAAAGCGGTTGACTTGAAAATGACCGGTAAAGGAAAATACTTTATTGGAAATCACTGATTGAAATCCTCCCAAAATTAAAAAGGAAATAATCATAATAGACAAGCCAAGCGCAATACTGGCTACAGCGATTCTGTGGATGGTTCCGGTGAAACCTCCCGTCTTTTTAAAACTGATTCTTTTTGCAATGAAGTAGGAAAGGTTCAATGAAGTCGTTTATTTTGTTAACTGAAACGCAAATTAACATGAAGCAGACTAAATTAATACTTATCCTCGCTTTTTTGTTTGGCAATATGACTTTTTGTAAGAGTAAGCCGGACAATGACAGCTCTTCAATAAAAATTTTAGCTCCATCAGAGGAAGAAAAAGCGGAAATTCTTCCCGGTGCCGATCGTCCGGAGGTATATTTGCCAAAGCTAAGAGGTAAAAAAGTAGCTCTCGCAGTCAATCAGACTAGTATTTTACCCTCAAAAGGCAATATGCACCTTGTAGATTTCCTGCTTGGACAAGGAATCGAGATAAAAAAGGTTTTTGTTCCTGAACATGGTTTCAGAGGAAAAGCTGATGCAGGTGAAAAAGTTGACAATTCTATTGATTCGGAAACCGGCATTCCGCTTGTTTCCTTATATGGAAGTTCAAAAAAACCTTCAGAAGAGGCTTTAGCAGATGTGGACATCGTTATTTTTGATATTCAAGATGTAGGCATTCGCTTTTATACTTTCATCAGTACCTTACATTATTTAATGGAGGCCTGTGCAGAGCAGGATAAAAAACTGATGATTTTTGATCGCCCCAACCCCAATGGAGACTATGTGGATGGTCCAGTTCTGGAAAAGGGCTACGAAAGCTTTGTAGGTATGCACCTAATTCCAATTGTTCATGGGCTAACAGTCGGAGAATTGGCTCAAATGATTAACGGAGAGGGATGGTTAAAAGGGGCAGTAAAAGCACCAATTGAGGTCATACCTGTTGCCAATTGGGAACACAAAGATCATTATTCCTTACCTGTTAAACCTTCCCCAAATTTACCAAATGACCTTGCCATTAGGCTGTACCCTTCCCTGTGCTTTTTTGAAGGAACAGATATAAGCTTGGGTAGAGGAACAATGTTTCCCTTTCAGGTTTATGGATATCCGGACCCTAAATTTGGTGATTTCACCTTTACGCCTGTAAGCATTGATGGCATGTCAAAATATCCACCACAGCAAGACAAGCTATGCTATGGCAAAGATTTAAGAGATGAACCCCTTTCCCACCAATTTACCCTTTCATATTTATTGGATGCATACCGAATTGCAGATAAAGGAGCCTCATTCTTCAATGCCTTTTTTGACAAACTAGCAGGTTCAGACCGGTTAAGAAAATCCATAATTGCCGGAGAATCGGAGGAGAGTATCAGGTCTTCCTGGCAAAAGGAACTCGATGCCTATAAAACAAAAAGAAAGCTTTACCTGATCTATAAATAAGCATATGGAAAAGAAAGACATGAAAATCATTTTCATGGGCACGCCTGAATTTGCGGTAGCTCCATTGGAAGCATTGATTCAAGACAATTGGAATATAGTGGCTGTGATCACCGCCCAGGACAAATTACAAGGAAGAGGCCGAAAGCCAAAAAGTTCAGCAGTTAAAGAATGTGCTGCCAAACATGGGATCTCGGTTCTTCAACCGGCAAATTTAAAACATCCTGATTTTATTGAGACATTAAAATCCTATAAAGCTGATTTGCAAATAGTGGTTGCATTTAGAATGCTTCCAGAGGTGGTATGGTCCATGCCTCCCTTGGGTACATTCAATTTACACGCTTCACTTCTACCCGATTACAGAGGAGCTGCTCCCATCAATTGGGCCATTATCAATGGAGAGACCAAGACCGGGGTGACTACCTTTTTCCTTAAACATGAGATTGATACCGGTAGCATATTATTTCAGAAAGAAGTTTCTATTCTGCCAGAAGACAATTTGGGAGATCTGTATGAAAAACTAATGCTTGAAGGGTCAAAGCTAGTGGTCAAAACCATTGATGCTATTTCCAAAGGAGAAATTACCCCTCAGGATCAGGATGAGAGGAAGGCACTCAACCATGCGCCAAAGATTTATAAAGAAACAGGGAAAATAGACTGGAATAAATCTGCCGTTTCCATAAACAATCTTATCCGTGGTCTCTCGCCCTACCCTGCTGCATGGTGTGAAATTAACAACAAAAGCTGTAAAATATTTAAGGCCGAAGTAGTGGCCGACAGCAGTCCCAATGCCCAACCAGGCACCATCAAAACAGACCATAAAAGTTATGTTCACTTCCAAACTGGAGAAGGTGCCTTGTCTATACTCGAATTACAATTGGAAGGGAAGAGAAAGATGGAAATAGGCGACTTTTTGAGAGGAAACACCCTTAATATTTAGCCATTTATGGTATCCTCAAAGGACATGAAACAGCAAGTTTTAGGTTCGCCATGCATTGGGTGATTGATAGAAAAAAATATCATTCAGCCTAAAGCCTGTAAAAATTCAAGCTTAGGCACAATGAAAAAAAATCAAAAAGATTGTAAGCAGATTAAACCATTTGATTAAATTATAGTCTAAAGAATGAATGGAGCCAAAAAACGATGCAGCACTTCTAGAATTGATTAATTCCCCTAAAACCCGTGAAAAAGGTTTTCGTATTTTGGTGGAAACTTATCAAAGAAATGTTTATGGAATCGTAAGAAAAATGGTTATTATTCATGATGATGCCAATGATGTGGTTCAGAACACTTTTATCAAGGCCTTTAAAAACATTGACAAATTCAACCAACAATCCACTTTATTTACCTGGATTTATAGGATTGCCGTAAATGAAAGTCTGAACTTTATTGAAAAGAAAAAAAGGAAGATGTCTACACCCATAGAGGAATACCATGAAAAGATGGAGAACTACGTGGATCAATCCCCACTGGTAGATGGGAATGAGATAGAGAAAAAACTTCAGAAAGCCATTCTAAAATTACCTACCAAGCAACGTTTGATATTTAACCTAAGGTATTTTGATGAATTGCCTTATGAAGAAATGAGTAAAATCACTGAAACCAGTGTAGGAAGTCTAAAGGCGGGATACCACCATGCTGTCAAAAAGATTGAAGAATATCTAAGCAATGATTAAACCATTGGCTAAACAAATTGTCTAACAATCGTATGGAAAATTTCTCTAAAAGAAACATATTCAAGGTTCCGGAAAATTACTTTGAGCAACTTCCGGATCAAATCCTTGAAAAAAAGAAACCCAAGGCCTTGCACTATTACCTAAGTGGTATGGCGGCTGCAGCGGTTGTTGTCATTGGTTTTTTCATGTTTCAAGGAAATGAGACGATAACTACTTCTAATAATTACCAGGTAGACCTAAATGAAGAAGTAGAATATTATATCGAGTCCGGGGTATGGAATGTGGAAGATGTGCTTTCGTTAGCCGACAATCCAAACGAGTTGCTTGATAATATTACAGAAGAAGAGTGGAGCAATCAGACTTGGGTGGATGAAGGTTTATTAGAGAATGAAATATTTTATTGATATGAAAAAGCTATTAATTGTCTTCTTATTAACAAGTTTATCTTTTGTTGGCTATGGCCAAAGAAACAATCAAGTGGACAAAGAAAAATTAGAAGCGGCGAGAGTGGCCTTCATAACCAACCGGCTTTCATTAAGCCCAGATCAAGCTGCAAAATTTTGGCCTTTGTACAATGAGTTCCAGGAAAAAAGAAATGCAGCGATGCGAGAAATGCGTCAAATCTCAAGGAAAGGTGAAGAAGAAATAACCAATGAACAAGCAGAGGAATTGATAGAAAAAAGGTTTAAGCTTCAAGAAAACTTATTGCTTGCAGAGAAAAATTTCACAAAGGAAATTGCCTCAAGCCTAAGCCCTATTCATGCCTTAAAACTCGATGAAATCAACCGAGATTTTACAAGGCATATTTATAGAATGCATCGCAAACAACGAGAATCCAAACCGGAAAACAACAATAATTAGGCAAACTTTGAAAAAGAGCATGCCAATGGGTAAATAGTTGATTTTTGATTTAAGTAGTGCAAAAAGACAAAAAATACAATTTTGTATTGGACTGTTAGTGTTACAGTTTTTCGAATTTTTAAAGTTTATTGCTTTAACTTTTTCATCAAAAACTTAAAACATTTCATTGTAAATCTTTTGGAAAAATTCCTGATAAAGGATATAATATTGTCTACCATCAAAGTAAAATTGTCCATCTTTTAAGCATATTTTTCGTTTATTTGTAGCATGCAGCAGCAAGCTATATCACTTCTTTCCCTAAACGAGCTGATCAAAAGAACATTAGACAGTAACCTGTCTCCTACCTATTGGGTAATAGCAGAAATAGGAGAATTAAGGGCCGGAGTAAGAGGTCATGCCTACTTGGATTTGATAGAAAAAGTCGATGGAAATATATTGGCTAAAATCCGGGGCAATATATGGTCCTATACCTACCAATCTATTTCTAGGAAATTTGAAAGTGTTACCGGGACTTCACTTCAAGGGGGAATGAACATCATGGCCTTGGTGACTGTTCAATTCCACGAATTGTATGGAATTAGCTTGGTAATCAAAGACGTGGATCCCAACTTCACCTTGGGCGAAAGGGCCAGAAAAAGGCAAGAAATCATTGGCCGGCTCACCAATGAAGGCCTTATGGACCTCAACAAGCAATATGCCTTGCCTGTGGTCAGTCAAAAAATTGCCATAATAAGTTCTGTAACGGCTGCAGGCTATGGGGATTTTATCAACCAGTTGGATCAAAATTCCCAAGAATATAAAGTTCATTACCGCTTATTTCAAGCTGCCATGCAAGGCAAAGATGCGGTTCCTGAAATTATTGCAGCCATTCATCAAATTGAAGCGGCACTGATCGATAAAAAATTTGACCTCTTGGTCATTATTAGAGGTGGAGGTGCTCAAACAGATCTGGACTGTTTTGATGATTATGAACTTGCCAAAACCATAGCCAATTCAAGTTTACCCATCATTACAGGGATAGGGCATGAAAGAGATGAATCCATTGCTGACCTTGTAGCCCATACCAAGTTAAAAACACCTACCGCTGTAGCTAGTTTTATATTATCCGGTTTTAGAGAATTCGAGGACCGCTTGCACAGAAACCTAGTAGGTATAGAAAGAAATGTGCTGGCCAGACTAAAAGCTGAAGAATCAGGGTTGGCAGATAAAACACATATTCTGTTTAATATATTTCAAAATAAATTAAACAAAAATAATTTATTATTGGATAGATACGCCCAGCAAGCAAAAAGAAGTGCCTTATATAAAATAGACAAAGAGCAGATTAAGAACGATCATCTGGCACAGAACTTACATAAAATAGTAGATAGGAAGTTAAATAAATCCGAAGAACGGATTGAGCAAATAGGGAAAACCATTGACCGACTTAATCCGGAAACCCTTTTACTAAGAGGATACACTAAAACCGAGAAAAATGGGCTTCCTATCCATGGGCAAGACTTAGCAAAAGGTGATGAGTTGGTTACTTTTACAAAATTGACAAAAATAACTTCTGTTATTAATAAATTAGAAAAAAATGAAAAATAAGAAGGATAACTTAAGCTATGATGAGGCCATTTCAAGGTTAGAAAATTTGGTCAATCAGCTTGAGGATGGTGAGCAGAGCATGGATGACTTAACAAAGATGGTTAAGGAGGCCAGTGATTTGGTTAAAGTTTGCAAACAAAAATTAAAGATGACTGCCGAAGAAATCAAAAAGGCATTTGATGAAGAGTAGGAATTGATCGCTTTAAAGAAGCCATCCCGTACAAATTCCATCTTTTATTTATGGTCATAGGCATCATTTTATAATCAAAAACAGTACATTTGAAGGTAGGAATTGTGATCATTTTTTAAATGAAAAAAGTAAGTATACAAGAGGCAGAGAAACAAATTGATGCGTTGACCAAGGAGATCAACCATTACAATCACCTTTATTATCAGGAAGACAATTCCGAAATTAGTGATTTTGAATTTGATAAATTACTGAATAAGCTTATTGAGCTAGAAACTGATTATCCCGAATTAAAAAAAGCGGACAGTCCCAGCCAACGTGTCGGTGGCACAATCACCAAAAATTTTGAAACGGCAGAACACGCTGTTAAAATGCTTTCTCTCGGCAATACTTATTCCAAGGAAGAATTGGTAGCTTTTGACGAGAGGGTATTCAAGGGGCTGGAACATAGAAATTACAATTATTTTTGTGAACTGAAATTCGATGGGGTAGCCATAAGTTTGGTATATGAAAAGGGTGAATTAGTAAGGGCTGTCACCAGAGGAGATGGCTATAAGGGGGATGTAGTAACAGAGAATGTCAAAACCATCCGTAGCATACCCTTGTATATTCAAGACAGAGAAAACTTACCTGAGAAGTTTGAAGCCCGAGGAGAAATATTCTTATCCAAGAAAGGTTTTGAGAAGATTAATGCAGAAAGATTAAAAAACGGTGAAAGTTTACTGGCCAATCCAAGAAACACCGCCTCCGGCACCTTAAAAATGCAAGACTCAGCTGTGGTTGCAAAACGAAGGCTAGATTGCTACCTGTATCAATTGATAGCAGACGATGTTGATATAGCGCAACATGGAGGGTCAATTCAACAACTTGAAGAATGGGGTTTTCATGTCTCTCCCACCTATAAAAACTGTCAAAACCTTGAAGAGGTTTTTGAATATATTGAGAAATGGAGAGAGAAACGGCATGATTTGTCTGTTGAAACAGATGGTGTTGTAATAAAGGTAAATGATTATCGACAGCAAGAAGAATTGGGTTTTACAGCGAAGGTACCTAAATGGGCCATTGCTTATAAATACCAAGCAGAAAGTGCAGAAGCCACCCTCCTTTCAATTCAATATCAAGTCGGAAGAACAGGTGCTATCACACCTGTTGCCAACCTTTCCCCGGTCCAATTGGCCGGAACTACGGTCAAAAGAGCTTCCTTACACAATGCCAATGAAATCGAAAGGTTGGATTTACATGAAGGAGACACTGTACATGTGGAAAAAGGGGGAGAAATAATTCCTAAAATCACCGGCGTTGTAAAAGCACGAAGGATAGAAGGAAGTCAACCTATCGAATACATTAGGGAGTGTCCGGAATGTGGCACTACCTTAGAAAGGAATGAGGGAGAAGCCAAGCATTTCTGTCCTAATGACGAAGCATGCCCTCCTCAGGTATTGGGAAGAATAGAACACTTTGTTTCCAAGCGAGCCATGGACATTGACTCCTTAGGAACAGAAAGGCTTCGAGCACTGATACAGCAAGAGTATGTACAAGACCTCGCTGATCTATATTTCTTGCCTGAAAAAAGAGAGGCACTCCTTGGTCTAGAAATCACCGATGAACAATATTCAAAAAATAGCGAAGGGTATTTATATGTAAGTCTGAAAAAAGGTTTGTATGCCTTGACCCAACAGTTAACCCTAAAGGAAATTGATGAGTTTATCGCAGAGAATGAGCAATTGAGCCTCAATCAAAAAGTCAATGATTTCAAGGCGTTTATCACGCATCGCGGAAAAAAAAGCAAGCAAAACGGACAAGCTATAGATAAGCTTTCTGTTCTAATAGATCAGGGCCATTTTGACCTTGTTGAGGATTTTGTACCAGTGGCCTATGTATTGGCAATATTGATTGGGAAAGAAGACAGCATCGAAGAACTAAAAGTGCTTACAAAAAATAAGAGCAGTGTCCATGAAATCGTCATTCACGACCAAATAGGCCTGTTTGAAAAGCATGTCGATGCCATCAATAAGTTAAAGGGCAATTCCTTTCAAGAAGGGGTCATAAAAAACATGTTGGAAGGTATAGCTCAATCCATAAAACAGCCTTTTCCAAAAGTTTTATTTGGCTTGGGTATTAGAAATATTGGTGAAAATACCGCGATATTATTGGCCAAACATTTTCAAAATATTGATAATTTAGAGAAGGCAAGTTCTGAGGAGTTACTAGCCATCAATGGTGTTGGAGAAACTTTGGTAACTAGTATTCAATTATTTTTCGCAAAGGAGAAAAATAAATCAATCATCAAGAAGTTAAAAGAAAAAGGCTTACAATTCCAACTTTCTTCAGAAGAAACCCAACTTGAAAGCACCATATTGGAAGGTAAAAAAATACTGGCTTCGGGTCGTTTAATTCATTTTAAAAGAGATGAAATCATTGATTTTATCGCTTCACATGGCGGAACCTACTCCAAGTCGGTTTCCAAAAACCTGGATTTTATAATTGAAGGCGAGGACATGGGGCCCAGTAAAAAAGAAAAGGCCGAGAAATTAAATATTCCGTTAATTTCAGAGGAATCATTTATAAAAATGTGTACAACAAATAAAGAAATAAAATAAAAACAGATGAAATGGATAAGGGAACATTACCTAAAAAGCACTTTGGAAAAGCCAAAGAAGAAACCTACCCAAAAATCCATCTTATTGAATACAGAGAATATAAAGACCATATCCATAATAGCCAATAATAAGGATGAAATAGAGGCCATCACTGAGGTAATTCATTCCGACTTGGATGAAAACATAAGGGTAATAGGAAATTATTATGATGAGAAATCAATAGATGAACAGGCTTTTTCTTATAAAGATTTTACTTTATTTGGTAAACCTAGAGAAAAACTAAATCAATTGCTTTCCCTTAAACCAGATTTGATTATTTTTACCCCTGAAAAGCTGAATTACTTTACCTTATTTTTACTACAATTACAATCGGCATCTTATAGTATGGGGTTTTATAATGAGGAAACGAAGCCCTATTTGGACTTGATGTTGAACAATAAAGAAAAAGATATTCAATCAGGAACCGCACTGTTGATAAAATATTTAAAGCAGATCAATTAAAATGAAAAAGTTTACAGGTACCGGAGTAGCCTTAGTCACTCCCTTTAAAGCAGATGGAGCTATTGATTACCCTGCTTTGGAGAGAGTTATTGAGCATGTTATTCTGGGGAATGTTGATTATTTGGTGGTACAAGGTACCACAGGAGAATCAGCTACACTTTCAGAGGAGGAAAAAATGGAGGTTTTGGCCTTCACAAAGAAAATCAATCGCTCTAGGGTCCCTATTGTCTATGGTCTTGGAGGAAACAATACCGCTGCACTTTTGGCGGCTATGGATACCATTGATTTTTCTGAGGTTGAGGCGGTGCTTTCAGTAAGCCCCTACTATAATAAACCCAGCCAAGCAGGTATCATTGCCCATTATGAGGCCCTGGCGGATAAGTGTCCCGTTCCCATCATTTTATACAATGTCCCGGGAAGAACAATGTCCAATCTAAGTGCCGCAACCACTTTAAAGTTGGCCCAACATAAAAATATTATTGGGGTTAAAGAAGCCAGTGGTAATTTAGAGCAATGCATGCGTATTGTCAACGCTAAACCGGATAATTTTCTATTGATCTCAGGAGATGACATGAATACCACCCCTATGAGAAGTATCGGTGCGGAAGGTGTAATATCGGTAATGGCCAATGCATACCCTGAAATTATGGGTGCCATTATCCACGGAAATGGTGAATATTCTAAAAAAGGGTCTTTCAGTCTTTTGGATATTAATCCACTTATGTATGAAGAAAGCAATCCAGTTGGTGTAAAATGTCTAATGGAACATTTAGGCATTTGTGAAAGTCATGTCAGGCTTCCATTACAAAAGGCTTCCAATGATTTAAGAAGCAGAATTATCGCTGCAGCAGACCGTATCAATACCAATCAATTTTACTCTCCCCATCTAGAGTAGAATATATATACAAAAAAAGGGGGACTTGTTATTAAATAAGTCCCCCTTTTTTTATGTTACTTAACTCAAGAATTTTTGATATCCTGAACTTCTTTCCTGATATCCTGAGCCATATTTTTTAAATCTTGCATGCCTTTTCTTACCCTTGTTCCTGCGGCTTGATTTTTCTTATCGTAGAATTTGTCAAAATCAGCTTCAAGAGACATTATAAGATCTTTGATTTCATTAAATCTGTTCATAATTAAAAGTTTATTTAGGTTAATGATGAAATTGTTTTTTATTCAATATAGGTAAATAGTTTATTAATTTACAGTATTGGCCCTTTTTTCTAAATTTATTCACCAAAAGAAGTCGCCAACTCTGTATTTTTATAATAACCACTACTTAATTTTTCTTTAATTGCCTCAAATGCAGCAATTGTTTCTTCCACATCTGCTATACTATGTACCGCAGTAGGGATTAAACGCAATATAATCATTCCTTTTGGAACAACAGGATAAATCACAACGGAACAAAAGATATTATAGTTTTCACGCAAATCTTTGCTTAATGTAGCCGCTTCACCTACAGTACCGTTCAATACTACCGGGGTTACTGGTGAATTGGTAGTACCGATACTGAACCCTTTTTCTTTCAAACCATTCTGAAGCGCATTCACGATCTTCCAAAGGTTATTTTTAAATTCAGGTCGACTTCTAATTAAATCCAGTCGCTTCAAAGCTCCTTCTACCATGATAAGCGGTAGCGCTTTGGCAAATATTTGAGAACGCATATTGTATTTCAAATAATGAATTACTTTCGCATCACCTGCAATAAACGCGCCAATACTTGCCATTGACTTAGCAAAAGTTGAAAAATACAAATCAACATCTTGCTGTACGCCTTGTTCTTCACAAGTACCGGCACCGGTTTTTCCCATTGTTCCAAAACCATGTGCATCGTCTACCAAAAGGCGAAACTGAAATTTATCTTTCAATTTCACAATTTCTTTCAGCTTGCCCATATCTCCGGTCATACCAAATACACCCTCAGTAATAACCAAAACACCGCCACCGGTTTCTTTGCTAAGTTTCTCTGCTCTTTTCAACTGTTTCTCACAGCTTTCTATATCATTGTGAGGATATACAAATCGCTTACCGATATGCATTCGCAAAGCATCTATAATACAAGCATGACATTCACTATCGTAAACTATTACATCTTTTCTATCGATCAATGAATCAATCACACTCATGATACCTTGATAGCCGTAGTTGAGCAAATATGCTTTTTCTTTTCCCACAAATTGTGCCAATTCACTCTCGAGCTGCTCATGTAGGTCAGTATTTCCAGACATCATCCTTGCTCCCATTGGGTACGCTGCTCCCCACTTTGTGGCAGCATCAGCATCTGCTTGTCTTACTTCCGGGTCATTTCCTAATCCTAAATAGTTGTTCAAACTCCAATTCAGAACTTCTTTACCCTTAAATTTCATTCTAGGAGCAATTTCACCCTCCAATTTAGGGAACATGAAATATCCTTCTGATAACTCGGAATGTTTTCCTAACGGACCAAGATTGGTATTCAGTTTTTCAAATATATCCAATGTGTATTTACTTTGATGTTCAACAAATTACTAATTCAATAGGCTAATAAAACCCTCAAAAATAAGATTTTTAAGTGGATTCAACAAAATTACGTTGATTTTTGGTGAATTCGGTATTTAGCCTTACCCAATATCTATCGCCTAATTGAGCGTTTAAGTTTGCTATTAAATCGTAGATTTGCAAAAGCAAAGGGGCTAAAATTAATAGTTCCCTTTTTTCCAAACATTCAATTTTCTGATTTAACCTGATCATTAAAAGAATTGATACCCTTTTTAATGTAGCTCTCGAGCATATAAGCTACCCTATCTATGAAAATAATCGACAAAACCATCATCCTTTCTTCCAATTCCCCAAGAAGACAACAGTTGCTTAAGGACTTGGGCTTTTCATTTGAAGTAAAGACCATGCATACAGATGAAAGTTTCCCGAGTGATATGGAAGCCAAACAAGTGGCATCCTTTCTTGCCGAGAAAAAAGCCAATACTTTTCTTCCCCATTTAAAACCTGATCAAGTACTTATTACTGCTGACACCATTGTTATTGCCAATCAATCCATTCTTAATAAACCTCAAAATAAGGAAGAGGCAATAAAAATGATTCATGCAATCAATGGAAGGTCTCATTTGGTGGTTACAGGAGTTTGTATTGCGGATACCAAACAAAAAACAACTTTTTATGACCAGACAGAAGTGACTTTTTCGCAGTTAAACGAGGAGGAAATTGCCTACTATGTACATACATTTAAACCCTTTGATAAGGCTGGTGCTTATGGTATTCAAGAATGGATAGGCATGGTGGGCATCGACAGTATCAAAGGTTCCTATTATAATGTAATGGGACTTCCTGTTAATTTGCTATACAAAACCTTAAAAGCTAATTATAAATTAACTCTATAACCTAGTTGCCAAGGCAACTCAATTTTGGATCCTTTAATTTGTTATAAGTTTCCAGTTTATGGAAAGGATTTAACTTTAGAATTAAACAAAAGGCAATCCTATTACCTTTTGTTTAATTTTCTATTTGCTTCTCAACATATTTAGAAAACTCTTTTAAGATTTTCTCTGCTGAGGTAAAGAGGTTTTTGGTTTTCTGCTTGGGCTTGGTTATTTCCCCTACTGCACTAATTCTCATGACCACTTTATCTTTCTTGGTATCTATAAAGTCTACCACCAATTCCCCCATATCATATTTCTCCACGCTATAGGTACTTCTACCCGCCCCATATGGGTAAGGCATCATGTATGGGCTGTACATTCCATAATATGGACTCATCATGGGTGTTCTGTTGACCTCTTTTTGCCTATCTGTAAGGTTGGTATTGTACCTTACAATTAAATCCGGTTTGGTTTCGTCTTCCGAAAACCCCATATTCCTCATCCCTTCTGAAAGTCTATGTTTCAAATTTTCTTCCAAAACAGGTGATTCAAATGCATCTTTATCGTAATATTGGTTGATTACAAAGAATGTATCGTAGGTATCAAAACTTGCCACTTCATTCTTTTCCATGAAAACCCGAACAGGGCTACAGGAGGAAAAGAAAATGCTTAGAATTAATGCCAATATGCCAATTGAATATTTCATAATTTTTACCTTAATTTTTAACTTCAAGACGAAGACAAAACGTAAAATGTTACATCAAAGTATAATTTGAACCAAAACTCAATAACAGCCTCTATTGAAATAATCTTTTTTGTGACAAAAAACTTGTATCCTTGTACCTATGCGTGAAAATGTTGATTTAAACTGTGATCTGGGAGAAGGAATGGCCAATGACAAAGCCATTATGCCATTTTTAGGGAGTTGTAATATTGCTGCAGGTGGGCATACCGGTGATGAACATACCATACTTGAAACCATTCAATTGGCTAAAAAACATCAGGTAAAAATTGGGGCCCACCCCTCCTATCCTGACCAACAAAACTTTGGAAGAAGTCCCGTGGATATCTCTTTTGCCCAACTTGAAGAAAGCCTTTTTCAGCAAATCAATTTGGTAAAAAAATTAGCCTCCACTGAAAACAAAACCATGCACCATATAAAATTTCACGGGGCCTTATACCTTAAAAGTCTCACATCTCCCGAATTGGCAGGTTATCTTGCTAAATTTGTAGCCCATAATTACAAAGGGGTTCAATTATATGCACCTTATGGCTCTTGCATGGCTGAAGAGGCTAGGAAACAAAAGGTTCCCTTAAAAAATGAAGGTTTTGCAGACAGGGCTTATATGACCAGTTCCGTATTGCTAAGTCGGAAAAATTCTAATGCTATTTTGACTAACCTTGATGAGGTAAGGCATCAGGTTTTATCAATGGTTTATAAAGGTAAAGTACCCACTTTTGATAAGCAGAGCCATGACATAGTTGTAGACACGATATGTATTCATGGAGACCATCCTAAAGCTTTGGAAATAGCCCAATTATTAGGCCCTTTGCTTGCTACTTCCACTTTAAATCGATAAGGATGAAATACCCCATTAAAATATTATATCTTGGAAGCGATACCATAGAGCTCCACTGGCCGGAAACCATTGCCGAAGACTTATTGATGGAAATGATTACCCTAAAAAATTTGATTCAAAAAAAATGGCATATCATCATATCATCCATCTACCATAGTTATCAAATATTAAGTATCCGCTTAAAACACGTGGCCAATAGTACTGTTTTTATGGCTTGGTTGGAAGAGTTGATCCAAGGGCCTTTACCTAAAGTGGACTTGCCTCAAAGATGGGTTTGGACCGTACCTGTATGTTATGAGCAGGAAATAGTCCCCTCCATCAGTAAATACCTTCAAAAAAAAAACATGGATGCCAATACATTAGTCGCACAACACAGCTCTCGGCAATACCTATTGTATTTTTATGGGTTTTTACCTGGCTTTATGTACTTGGGGGGCCTTCCAAAAACCCTGCATATCCCCAGAAAAGATATACCCGATAGAAATATCGCCAAAGGGAGCGTGGCCATAGGTGGGGAACAGACTGGTATTTATCCCATTGACAGCCCCGGAGGATGGTATGTTGTGGGTAAAATGCCCGTTCCTATTTTTGGCAATGGTAAATTAAATTTACCTTTTAATCCCGGAGATAAAATTCAGTTTGAAGCCATTTCTTCAAAAGAATTTAAAGAGATTCAGGAAGCAAGTAATTATAATTGGGAAAAAGCATTGTATCGTGGGTAAAATAGTCTTTATAAAAGCCGGATTATTTACTACAATCCAGGATCAGGGGAGGTTAGGGTTTGTGGACAAAGGAATCCCAACTTCAGGGCCTATGGATGAATCTTCCTTCCATTTGGCCAATTTACTGGCAAGAAAAAATCCCGATGCAGCATGTCTGGAGGTTTATATGGGCAATGTTTTGCTTTACTTTACCGAAAATTGTCAAATTGTATGCACAGGAGCCTATGCTAAAATCAAAGTTGACTCAAAGGTATATGGCACCAATGAAATTATTAATATTTCTGCCTATTCAAAGGTAAATATCGCTACCTTTCGCCAAGGTCAATGGCTTTATCTGGCCATTAATGGATATTTTGATAGTGAATGTATTATGGGTAGTCAAAGTTTTTATCAGGAAATCACCCCTTTGGCCAAATTTAGAGACAATGATATTTTAACTTTTTCTAGTTCTTCCAACTTTATTCCTACAGACTTTTCTAAGGTTAAGCCAAGAGGATTTTCCAACTCCCCTCAAATTCCGGTCTTTCCGGGACCTTCCTTTTCTTCTTTGAGCAAAGCTCAACAACATGCACTGACTGACTCTAGTTTAACACTTTCTCCCATCCAAAACAGAATGGGAATTCAATTGGTGGAAAAAATTAAACATTCCCTTCCTGAGCTGATTTCAAGCCCGGTATATCCCGGTACAGTTCAATTGACCCAAGCGGGAAAAATCATTATTTTAATGAAGGATGCCCAAGTAACAGGGGGATATCCTCGGGTTTTACAACTAACAAGCAAGGGCATCTCCATGCTCTCTCAACTCAGACCACAAACAAAATTCAAATTTCAACTGGTTATGCAAAAGGAATTGGCCACCTAATGGATAAAAGTCCAGCTTTGGTTAATATTGGTCATAGATCCATCCGCACAATATTGCCAGACCAAAACTTACCAAAGTTCCGATCAGAATATACTCTGTCAGTTTTCGGTCCTTAGACTCCTTTAAATCTCCAAACCTAAATACCGACTTTGCTGCCACCAAAAACCCTATGGCTTCCCATTTTCCGGCGATTATAAAAATCAAAACAAACCATCGTTCCAGTATACCAATGTATTGTCCAGCTTTTTCCAATGAACCAATTTCATCATCTGTGGCAGGCGTCCATTTAGAAATGATCGTCTTGATTATTATTGAGGCAGGTAGTGATAAGAAAACGAGCAAGGTAAGCACCAACCAAAGTTTTTCCGAAATTGGGTACAATCGCTCAATAAAACCTGGGTCTATCCAAGCTACCACCACTCCTATGGTTAACACATGCGCCAATTGATCTATAAAAAACCAATACCTTTTGGTACCCGGTTTTTGTGCATATAGCTTAATCAGGTCAACAAGCCCATGAACAAGCACTATCCCTAATGCATATGGCCAAAAACTCAAGTCGGCCATGATTAGTAGGATAAGTAAACCATGTACCAATAGGTGCAAGTAAAGTTGGTAGGCCTTGAACTTTTTTGCTTCTTTTGCCTCCACCCATCGGCTGGGTTGAAAGATAAAATCTCCCAATAAGTGAGCTAAAATCAGCTTTATAAATAGGGCTTGTTGGAAAATTCGATAAAATTTGACCACGTAAGTATAAACTAATCCCTTCGTGGTTATTTTGTGTGTTTATCTTCTGATCAGCAGTACAATTCGACT
>NZ_BAAGVC010000005.1:0-1183 GCF_054781075.1 Cyclobacterium sediminis
GAACACTTGTGTTCGACTCATCAATACTATCTGAACCGCAGTCCTGAATATTACAAAAAGAAAGCAGGGAAGCTATCGGAAACCTTGAGGGAACTTGTTGAGCTGATATTTTCCCAAAACAGATACCCGGAACAACTGTATAAAAGCTGTGATGGGCTGTTCAGTCTGTATAAAAGCACCTCTTTAAACACCTTTGAAAAAGCATGTCAAATGGCTATTGATTATCAAAATTACAGTTACCTATTTGTTCAGAATGTTATTAAAAACAAAACGACTGAATATGTAGAAGAACAACCCCGAAAGAACTTACCGGATCATCATAATATCAGAGGAAAAGAATATTACAACAATCAATTACCACTTAAACTAAAAAACAATGGAGAATATTGAGAACCAACTCTCACAATTGCGCTTGTATGGGTTTAAATCAAGCTGGAATGCACTCATGGAAACAAGAAGGTCGAGTGAGCTCTCACTCAATGAAGGTCTGGAGATACTCTTGCAGGCAGAGCTTCAGGATAGGGAAAATCGCCGTTTTGAAAGGTTGCGTAAATCGGCAAAATTTAGATATCAGGCTTCACTGGAAGAATTAAAATACGATAGCTCACGAGGCTTGGATAAAGGGCTTATAGCTTCTTTAGCAACAGGAAGTTATATAAACAATGGAGAGTCTGTATTAATAACCGGAGCCACTGGATGTGGAAAAAGCTTTATTGCTTCAGCATTGGGACATCATGCTTGTGCACAAGGCTACAAAGTAGCTTACTTTAATGTTCAGAAACTTATGCAACAAACAAAAATGGCACGATTGGAAGGAACCATTTATCAGATAATAAACAAGATATCCAAAACCAATTTGCTTGTCCTAGACGATTTTGGATTAACTCATCTGGAAAAACAACACCAAATGGATCTGATGGAAATAATAGAAGACAGGCATGCTAGAACTGCTACAATAATAGTAAGTCAATTACCAGTGGGAAGTTGGTTTGATATTATAGGGGAAGCTACTATTGCTGATGCAATTTTGGATCGGTTAGTGCATACCTCTCACAGAATTGAACTCAAAGGTGAGAGTCTTAGAAAATTAATGTAATTTTGTCATACTAGCCTTTTTTAGTTACCAAAATCCAAGGGGGGTCAATATCACCGTTGGAGGGGTCAACATCACCGGTATTTCCAC
>NZ_BAAGVC010000006.1:0-64861 GCF_054781075.1 Cyclobacterium sediminis
TTTGAAGCATTTTACAGTCAGGATGAAATTGACTTGAGTCAGGCCACCAATAAACATGAGCGCATTATGACGCAAAAATACATTTCCATGTTCTTTAGAGCAGAGCCTTGGTTTGATTGGCGAAGAACAGGTTATCCGGATTTTGTACCTCCGGTAGATGCAGCTCAACCTGCCATTCCTATCAGGTATCACTATGATACACCTACTCCTCCGGATCCACAAAATGTTGAAAAATACAATGAGGCTGTGGAGAGATTAGAGAAATCTGAATTTGTACAGGTGCCTTCAAATGATGATAGCCGCTCAAAAATGTGGTTACTCCAAGGGACCAATATACCTTATTAAAATAATAAAATAGGAAGCCGTTTTATAAGTATTAATTCTTTTCTGAAGGTTTACTGAAAGCAATTTCGGTAAACCTTCTTTTATTTGGCCAGGTTGAAAAATCAATTCTTGCAAGGATGAAGGAACATAATTATTGCATTATTAAGTAATATTTGCCCCTTACCCACCCTCAATTAACCGATTTCAATGCCTTTAATCTATGCTTAGCAGATAATATTTGTCCTTTTGGTTCTGGTTATTACATCAAAATCTTCTCCAATTGCTCCTTCATTTAATATAAATATGATTTACTTCAACTACCCTAATTGCATTGTAAATTGGATTATTCTAATCCCCTGCTTAGCTAAGGCCAAATAATAAAATATTTCGAATTTCATCATTTAATATGTCCTACATTTGTATTTTGTTTAAATTTGCATAATATTTAAAACTGTTTTGTGCCCATAGCTTGAGCATGAACCAGATTTACAGACAATAAACCAACTATTTTTAGGTAGGCAATCAACCTACAAAATTACTATATCCACCTGACATCCAATAATTATTGAGATGCCGGGTGGTTAGGCAATACTATTTTGAATTGCCCTACTAAGAAAATATTTTCTACTTATTTGTTAACTAAACTACTGTTACCACTTATCTTGTTTTAGCCTACATTATCACCCAATAATGCCCGCTAATAGAAAGAAGAAGTGAAGAATAACCTGGACTATAATTCAAAGAATCAACCCCTATTTAATATTATTAGTAAAATATTACTTAATCAATTTTAACCCCATACCCAATGCCTATGAAATAAACTAAAACAAACGATCAAAAAGTAATGGCAACCGAGAATTACTAAAAACAAGCTCGGTTCAATTAAATCTTATTTAAAATCGAAAAAAAATGAAAGAAAATTTATTTAAAGGAGATTTTGTGAATCTCCCACGTAAAACAATGCAGATTTTGCAGTTAGGTCTGTTTTTGTTAGTCTTAAGTACTGCAACGCTCTTTAGTACAATTACATATTCCCAAAATACAGGCATTGGTCAATCTCAAGGTAATACAATTACCGGAGTGGTAACAGATTCGGAAGGTTTTCCACTAGTTGGAGTGGCAGTTTTAGCCAAAGGGACTACTAACGGTACCGTAACCAAGCTCGATGGAGACTTTTCCATTAATGTCCCATCGAATTCTGAAGTATTACAGTTTTCTTATATAGGCTACCAGACCCAAGAAGTGACCATAGGGTCTAGATCTATAATTAATGTTACTTTGGAAGAAGACCTTGTTGGCCTGAATGAAGTAGTCATCACAGCCTTGGGTATTTCTCGTGAAAAAGAATCCTTGGGGTATTCCGTTGGAACAGTGGATGGGGAGGAATTGAATAAAACGCCACAGGCTAGTGTACTTAGCTCCATGCAAGGAAAAATTGCCGGTGTACAGATTTCTCAAACTTACGGGGTTAAAGGTTCTTCTATGAATATGGTGATTAGAGGTGCATCCTCTTTAAACTCAGACAATCAACCATTATTCGTCATTGATGGTGTGCCCGTTTACAATACCACGGACAACTTATTTAACCAGGCTGACCTTGGCAATGCTATTTCAGACATTAACCCGGAGGATATAGAATCAATGTCCGTATTAAAAGGACCGAGTGCTGCGGCTCTTTATGGATCCCGTGCAGCCAATGGCGTAGTATTGATTACCACCAAATCAGGTGGTGGCGAGAAAAAAGGTCTAGGAGTAGATTTTAATTCTTCCTTTATTATGGATACTCCATATGCCTATCTTCCTGTTCAAAATGAATATGCTTCAGGTCAAGAAGGTGCATTTGTATTTGAAAACGATGCTTATGAATTTTGGGGACCTAAGCTAGACAATGGTTTTATTGCCCAACAAAGAAATCAGGATAGCCCGGCTGAATTGGTTTCTCATCAAAACAATATAAACCGTCAGCAGAATTTTTATCAAAACGGCTGGACACAGGTAAACAATGTGGGTGTTAGCGGAAACTACGAGAAGGCCAATTTCCGTGTTTCTTTGGGTAACTACCTTAATAAAGGTATTATGCCAAATGTAGATTTGAAAAAGAACAACATCAGTATCAATGGTACCATGAACCTGACTGATGACTTAGAGGTGACAGTAATGACCTCTTTGAATGAGTCAAGTTCAGGAAATAGGCCAAATACCAATGATGGTTTTCTTACGCCTACAAGAGCCATTTTAACTGTTGGACCACAGGTTGACATGTCTCTATATAGCAATCCGGAAACATGGTGGATGCCCAACCAAGAGGGTATTGTGCAAACCCGCTGGAAAGNGCAGAAATCTGAATTTGTTCAGGTGCCTTCAAATGATGATAGCCGCTCAAAAATGTGGTTACTCCAAGGGACCAATATACCTTATTAAAATTCTATTTTTCCACTAACAATGATATAGGGTTTACCGAAATAGCTTTCGGTAAACCCTTTTTTATTCACATATTTATTGAACAGAACGTTTTGAAATCAAATAAAAACACCCCGAAAAGAATTCCTCCCGGGGTGTTTTACGGTGATATTGTATTTTGTTATTTTATTATCGACAAAACATTAAATAAGCTTTCTCAAATGTGAGGAACCATTTATAATTCTAACACCCTTTGGGGCAATCCCCATTGATCAAAGGCTATTTATTTAATCCAGACTTATTCAATCAAATCTTCATTTCTATTACCGGGATTATCTTTGTACCAATCTTCATAAACAGCACCTCCTGATTCAGCCCAAGCACCAAAGAAATTATAGGCAGAAGTAATATCTACCTTCTCTTTTGGCACTTTAAAATCATGAATAATACTAATTGCCCAGGGATATCCGTTTTCAGATATGAAATTTCCATCAATGTCTTTGTTATCACCGGTAAAAACATAGCTTTGATTTCCTAAACTGGTTATGCTTCTATATGGTAAGTGTACTTCTTTTTCTCGCTCCTTGTTGATAATAATAAAGGGGTTGAAAGGAGCTACACCCAACTCGGAGGTACTAATCGGCTCATTAAAACTAACTGTAATAGTAGTTTCGTTTAATATATTATCAACATCATCAGCTAAAATAATTACGGCATTCTCTTGGTCTGCCTCTGTTCCATTATCATTGGTGGTAATATAGCCTTGATTAAGAGATGTTCCTGTTACACTTGCAATTTTAGAGGGATCCAAACCTTCTATTTCAAAGCCGATTCCATTGGTATACCCTGCCCCGTTGGCTTTAATATTACAAATAAATTCCAATCTAACAGCTAAATTGTCTGAATTCAAAATAGCAATGGCTTGATAACTTAATGCAGCATCATTAAAATCGTAATCACCGGAAGAAGGCCATAAATCTTCAAAAGCTATGGTTCCTTTTCCATACTTACTTGGAGTAAAGGACTCGAAGGCTGCATCTGCATCATCCGGATAGGCATCATCAGAATCTTTAATACCGTCACCATCAGAATCCGTTTCATCAACTACATCGGAATATACCCTAAATGTGGTCAGGTCATTTAACTTTCTTCCATAATCGGTACCGTTATTGGCCCTTGCTCCATATCGATATTCCCAACCACCTGTTTCAGTATCCATAATGATTAGGTCTGCACTGGATGAGGCTTCAGCCAACCATAATTCTTTGTTGGAATCAAAAGTCATTGATGTAGGGGTAAATGGTAGATTATCCGCACTGATTCTAGTACTTTCATAATCCCCGTCATCGTTTAATTCCAACTCATATAAACCGGAAAATGTACAAATAAAAAGTGTACCATCCTCTGCAAAAGCCAAATCACCTCCTGTGGTGTTGTGCAATCCTAAAATATTTTTATTATCTAAATTTTCTCCGGTGGCAGGGTCAAAAATAAATAGCTTTGCTTTGTTATCAGAGAAATACAACAAGCCATCCTCATCATTAAAATCCAACCTAGGGCCTCCCATTCCAAGGTTAGCCACCGTTTCCCAACTATTATCCACAATGGAGTATTTCATTAATGGATAGGGTTTGGATTTACCAATAGAATAAAGAACTTTATTTTCTTGGTCGATCGCACAGGTATAACTACCCATGGGCATATTTGAAAGGTCTGTTAATTTACCTGTCAAAGGATCAACTTGAAACAGCTGTCCACTCCCATTTACACAATATAAATAATCTGTAACATCACCTTCTACTAATGTTCTCTCATTGGAACCGGCATTAGAATATTTGAAGTCAACCCTTTGGTCTATGATCTCTTCAATGGAGGATGTAAAGGCTAAGTTTTCATTTCTACGAATGTAGACTTTATCATAAAACTTGGGTAAATTGATGGTTTGGATCAACACTCCTTCTTTGGGAACACCGCTAAAAATCAATTTATCCATCACATCAGATTTATAGACCGTTTCTGTCACTGTTTCACCAAATTCATCTTCGTAGGTTTCAGTTCCGGCATCGTATAAATCCTCTGTATAGGCAAAAATTTCATATTTCGCATAATTGCCATCATCTTCTATATTGATAGTAACATCATGGTATGTACTGAAATCAAATCCTGATGGAATGGATAAAGATAAGGCGTCGTTATCTGTATCTACCTTATCTTCGGGCGAGAATAGATTACATCCATTCAATAGCAATACAATCGATATTGCAAATAAATATATTTTACTTTTTTCCATAATATTAGGGCCGTTATAAATAAATAATATAAAAAATATAAATCTAAAATTCTGTATTTTTATTAATTGTTCATTATATATCAGGTAGTATAATTCAACATTAATTTCAAATAAGATATACGAAAAACAATTTCCTTTAATTGAGAAAAAAATTAATCGATTTACCTGTTTAAAAAACAGTACCTGTAGGATTTTATCACTTTAAAAAACCATTTACCTATTTATTTTACCATTCAAATGTGACCTGAAATTTCAATGAAATCCTTATTCTTTTAGGAAAATCTTCACCTTATGACTACGCAAAATTAACAAATTTGCTATATATAAAATATAAACACTGCTGATTTTTAACACTTTATTTGAGCAAATTGTTTAAAAAGCAAAAAATAATATCCAAAACGCAAAAAAGAAGTTTCCGTTTTTACAATAATAATTTTAAAATTTCACAGAACTCAAACTTTCTGGTTATTTTCACCTTTTATTACAAGATTCTTAGAAGAATAACCTTAGTAATCGCACTGTGTGAGATCCAATAAGGAAGCTATTTGAAAGTGAAAAAATCATTGTAAGTCTACCTTAATATTCTTCTTTTTCTGATTCCGTACAATGGTTAAATTTAAATAACCACGCCATAAGTTTTCCTGATATTTTATGAGAAAACTTGCGATATCTTTTATTTCTTCACCACCTACTTCCACAATTACATCTGACTCTTCTATGCCTGCCATTGCCAATTTACTTTCATTGGCCACACTTAAAACAATAACTCCAGCCAAATTATGTAAACCTGAGGCAGATTGTTCGGCAAGGGTTTCAACATTCTTTAGTTTAGCCCCCAACCAAATTTTTGAATTAATAGTGTCATTTTGGGCATATAAAGCATTCAATTCAGGAATATTGGGCTGTTTAGCTATTGCTTTTAAATTTGACTTTTGAACTCCAAAATTATCCATTGGAAAATTTTCAAAGCCTAAGGGAAGTGCCGGTGAGTTTTTTATAACCCTAAAATCACCTGATTCAGGCGAAATAAATTGTGGATTTCCATAGGTACTATGGGAATCTGTTCCATTTTCTTTAGCTAAAGCCAAGGATATTGAATCAGGAAACAGGTTATAATCTACTTCATCCCCCCATCCTTCAAGACGAATTGGGAAATGTTTGGTCATGGAAATATTCTTTTTATAAATATCCTTACTATTTTCAAACCAAACATGAGGATGAAAACCATTGTTTACCATGATATTGTTTTCCACCCGTCTATCAAACCCTTCTCGTAATTTAATCCCACCATTTAAGCACAAATTATTGTAAATATGGTAATTGGAAGAGCCATCATCCAAATCAATGTCCCAGCCATGGTCACAGCGAAAACGGTTGTTTCTAATTATGGTAGTGTGAATGGCATCCCAATAGGGCATTTGGGGATTTTCACTTACAAGACTATCCATTACCTTTCTTTGGGGATGCCAGAATCGGTCCCTGCCCCATGAGTTGAAAGCCCCATGATCCCCGGTTTCCAATACTGTATTGAACACATCATTATTTTCAATCAAGTGGCCACCCCAAGTTCCTTCACTTACATTAATTCCTGCTCTTGGTACCTCATAAATACTATTGTTTTGAATGTGAATATTCATCGCCATAGACAACTGAACCCCTGCCACTTGCTTTTCAACACGTCCTATTCTATAGATTAAATTGTTTGCAACTTTGGCTGTTGCAGGGTACAGTTCATTGGCCGGACCGGGAATAGTATCCATGTCTTCTATTGGAACAAACTCCTCATATTGAAAAGCTCCTGAACGAACAGCTGTAGGATCACCAACAAAAGCAATGGCCGTTGCGCCACAATCATAAATGTGATTGCCCACAATTTCTGTATTACGGTTGTAACCATTTACAAAAATCACATTCCCACCTAAATTGGTAAATTCACAATCCAGAATTGATACGGAATTAGTTCCGTTTAATAAAATGGCCCCGCCTCTATAAATTGTCCAGTCACTTCGCAGCAACTTATCATAATCTTCCATAAAGGTAGTTTTGGTATGGGTAAAGCGAATGCCTTCAATTTTGACATTATTAACCGGTTCTTCACTATTTCCGGTAATTTCTATCAGGTGTTTGAGCAATGAAACTTCCGTGATTGAATTGGATAAATCCGTTCCTTCTTCCACCCATAAGTATAGCCTGTTTGTTTGCTTATCAAAATACCATTCCCCTTCACTATCTAGCTCCTCAAATATATTTTCTACCATTCTGAGTTCCGGGTGCATACTTGAAGGTCGATTATTTTGGTGTCCACCGCTAAGAATCAGTTCACCTTCTGTATCAACTCCGGTAATCAAATAATGAAAACCTCCCCACCTACCACGGTGCATGGCATGGACAAATCCTCCTACAGGATTTGTCCATGTGCCAACCCTTTTCGTGGAGATGGCATCTGCAGCATGGCCCTGCCAAGCGCCACCATTTTCATTATAATTGGGATACCTTGCAAGAATTTGCTTTTGGCCATTGATAAATAATTGGTTAAAATCAATAGCTTCACTAAGCTCAGTAAAGAAAATATGCTTATCAAAAGCCTTCCAATTCGTTTGAAGCACTTTTGACCCTTTTACGCTAACTTTTTCTGTCCCTTCACCAATAATTGCTAAATCACTTAAGACATTTGGAATAACCAAAGGGGCGGATAAATGGTACTCACCTTCTTTCAAGTAAATGCTTATTTTTCCTTTTTTATCCGCTCTAATTTCCATTGCCATTTCTAAAGCTCTGTCAAGGGTCTGCAGAGGGAATTCCTCGGTACCTTCCTGCGTGTTGATGCCATTTGGACTTACATAAATCGTATGATTACTCTCTCCACAACTTAATAAGGAAAATATAACAAGCATTAAAAACAGTCTGGATCTAATTAATTTCATCTTGGGTCAGGTCTCTTTATAACAAAAAAATAAATATAAGTGATACTATCCTTTATTTGTTAAATCAGATTTAAAAATTCAAAGAACAGGAAAGTAGGTTGGCATCTATGGGGTAAAAAACACAGTCTGAAGTACTATATTGGAATAAGCTCTACCGGATTGTCCCAAATGATAAATCTTAAAATATTTTCGAAATAAGTTTTCAATTTGCTGACTTCGGTTCCGTTTAGTCGCCTATGCAAAGAAATGAAGTAGCAAATAGTCAAACCACATCCTTAATTCAAATCATAAGTTAACAAATTTCCTACCCCAATCATCCTAACAATGGTTCACCCGATCACAAAATCATCAGATCACCCAATCACTAGATCAAACAATTGCTCATCTCCCAATTTTGTATTGTTCTTTAATTTGAAAGGTGACATAATCTATAGACATGATCAATATTTTTCATATTTTGCATCGATAATGCCCCATCCACAAAATTAAAATCCGCTAGAATATGGACATAGATCACTATTTTTCAAAACACAAACTCATCGTCATTTTTTACCTGTTTATAAATCTAAGTGCCTGCACACAAAGCCAAGAGGATGGTGCCGGGGATGACTGGGCAACTTATCTTGGTCACCCTAGCAGCAATCAATACTCCAAGCTGGATCAAATAAATAAAGAAAATGTGGCTCAATTGGAATTGGCATGGACTTATCAGACAGGTGACAGCGCCAATTACCAAACAAATAACCTTATTGTAGATGGTTGGCTATACACAGCTACTCCACACAGTAGAGTTGTTGCTCTGGATGGCGCTACAGGGAAAGAACAGTGGAGATTTGATCCTTCCGAGATTCATGAATCCCTTGCAGATGGGGATCAACGGGGCTTGATGTACTGGAATGATGGCGAAGATGGTCGCATTCTTACTTCGAAAGGAAATCGGCTTTATGCCTTGAATGCAAAAGATGGAGGACTTATCACTTCTTTCGGAGAAAATGGGTCGATCCACCTTGGTGAAGGAATGGACGTTGAGGGTAAACCAAATGTATCACTTAATACGCCTGGGCAGATATATAAGGACATGCTTATCATTGGTGCTAATGTTGGGGAAGATGTACCTGGAGCTGTGCGTGCTTTGGACATCCGTACCGGAAAGCGAAAGTGGATTTTTCATACCTTGCCCCGACCCGGTGAATTTGGATCAGAAACCTGGCCTGAAAACTATTTGGAAAAAACAGGTGGAGCATCTGACTGGTCGGGCCAAGCAATTGATATAGCGCGAGGAATTGTCTATTTAACCACCGAAACGGCAGGCCCCGATTTTTTTGGAGGCAACCGCTACGGAGAAAACTTATTTGCCAATTCGCTTATTGCGCTCGATGCGAATACAGGAAACCGACTTTGGCACCACCAACTCGTGCATCACGATCTTTGGGATTTGGATATCCCTCAACCTCCTACTTTATTAACGGTAAATCATAAAGGAGAAAATGTTGATATAGTAGCAGTAGGTACTAAAATGGGCCTGCTGTTTGTGTATAATAGGGTGACAGGAGAACCATTGTGGCCGATCGAAGAACGCCAACAAGCAGTTTCCAAAGTTGATGAAATTCAAACCTGGCCCACCCAACCTTTTCCAACCGCCCCACCACCATTGATGCGTCAAAAATATACTGAAGATGACTTTTCGACTATTTCTTCCAGAGCGAAGCAAATGAGCAAAGAGGTATTCAGTCAATCTGGAAATTATGGTGCCTACCCTCCCCCCAGTACAGACCAAAGGATCATGTTTCCCGGATTTGATGGAGGCATGGAATGGGGAGGCGCTGCAGCAGATCCCGAAGGAATATTGTATGTGAATGTAAATGAGATCCCCTGGTTTTATCAACTGGTACCAACAAAAAAGTCTGATGGCAGTACATTGCCTTTTGGTGAAAAACAATACTTGATCAATTGTGCCTCCTGTCACGGGACAGATCGTAAAGGAAATCCTGCCGGCGGCTTTCCATCACTTGAAAATATTTCCAGCCGACTAAACAAGGATGTGGTGATGCAGATAATGAAAAAGGGAGGAGGCCGAATGCCAGCCTTTGACCAGGTCTCAGAAGCTCGTCGAGAAGCCATCATTAAATTTCTCTTTAATGAAGAACCGGCTGTTAATACTAAGAACGAGCGAGGTGACAATGCGCCACCTTATGTCTTCCGAGGTTTCCAACGCTGGCAGGATGATGAAGGCTATCCTGCCATAAAACCGCCCTGGGGAACACTAAATGCAGTTGATCTTAATACCGGCACCATCAAATGGAAGGTGCCGCTGGGAGAATATGAAGAGCTGACGAAACGTGGAATCCCGATTACCGGCACAGAAAATTACGGGGGACCGGTCGTAACAGCCGGAGGACTGCTGTTTATTGCAGCTACCGCTGATTCCAAAATTCGGGCTTTTGACAAAGACAACGGACAAGTACTCTGGGAGTATCAGTTGCCTGCTGAAGGTCATGCTACCCCAAGTGTATACGCCGTAAACGGCAAGCAATACCTTGCCATCTCTGTAGGCGGTTCAAAACTAAAACCCCACCCAGGAGGTTCTGTGTTTGTATTTAGTCTTCCTGATTGACGTAATTTTGATGGCATATATAGGGAAAGCAGCTAAGGCTGACCTACTTAGCACATGGAATAAAACCTAAAAAAGTTTCACAACATTCAATTGGTTCGGTCCTATTTATAAATTGGGCTTAACCTAGAGAGTGGCAGAGGGTTATATTATGAACCTATTGGATCAGTTTAATGAGGCTAGGAAAATGGTCCTGAAACTTGGTTTTTGACAGCTTTTGGTGCTATAAATTGCATAAATTCCGTGTTTAAAGGCTTTACAACTTGACATTTGTATTTTTAATAGATGACTCAAATAATAAATAGATCAGCAAAGTCCACTTCTTTTTAGAGGTTTACTTAGGTTTTGAATAGTCGATTAATTCCTCTATATATTTAAAATTATCTTGAGTTTGAGTAAGTTTAATGAAATTTTTAATTGCAGGTGCATACAACCAAACCTCTTCATCATTTGCATTATATCCTCTGGAATTCGTGGTTCTACCTGTGTATTTAATAGTGTAGGCCATGAAATTTCCAGCTTCTACCCTTTCTTCCCGGTAAGATAATATCTCAGCTTCTAGACTTTGTTTACCTGTTGTTCCATCTTGACTTGTCCAATTGCTTTCATATTTCCATTGTTTACCCACTTCCAGAGGCCAGTGGTACCTGGGTGTAGTGCTTTCTTCCGGCTTTACAATGTCAAAAACAGGAATGGTATCATTTCCTATGGTCATGCCTAAAACTCCATCAATACTGACTATTTCTCTGGTATCTTCTCCTTCTGAGCGTATTTCTCCTTCAGATGATACCCCTTTGTATTTCCAAACCCATTTTTCGCCAACTTGATAATCAGCTAAAATTGGTTGTTGGGTGATACCCGATTTCCTTGGGCTGTAGCAAGCACAAAGCATTACTAGCGCAAAAAATATTATCGTTTGACTTTTCATATTAAATCTATTTTAGATGTACTAACTTATCTTTAATGGATTTTTTAGCTGTTCCGGACATTTACACTGCAGTTATGACAATTAATGGTTTGAACTTACTAATTTAAACTACTTCAAAAACTAAGATTTATTTATAACCTGAATTCGACCCATAATCTTGAGAAAATCGTCATTCCGAGACCTAACATTTTCGAAATACAGAAATCGAAATGACGATGTTTGTTTTCAAATTACTGGACATCAATTACTTAAATAAACACGTCATTGGTAGACTTTACCGAGGCTTTTCGTAGAGGAGTTCGAAGGAATCTCAATAAATATTGAACTGCCGCACCCTTCCCCAACAGAGACCCACAAATAGAGTAGTGACGAGATAGTAATTTTTAACAGAATTGTAAACATTGGGGCGCGGTGGCCATGCCAAAACTACGAGGCGGCGTTGGGCCTTGTAATTGAAGATTTCTTTTGGCTAGATTTTTCTTTGGTTCGTTTCTTTTCATCAATGGAAAAGAAATGAACGTTTAATTGTAAGTTAAATGCAGCCTGATTAAGCAAAGTTAACCATATGCTTTTCCATTTGTGTCCCATTTGGCATTGTTGGTTGATTCATGATTTTACAATTCCCTTTTTCGATACAATATCATTTACCTTGACTATTGTTACTTTTTTGCTACAGGTCAAAAAAGTAACCAAAAAACCCCGCCGCTGAGTATCTTTTCGGCTAAAATTTAAGGCTACCCTCACACAGGCAAACTTTGGCATTTCAGGTTTGAGCTATTTAGCTTGCCTTTCCGGTACTTAATGCTCATATCTACGTCAAATATGCCTGTGTCCTTGCCAACCCCTACTTAAATTTCTAAACGCCGAAAATCTACAAGGCGGTAATTAATTTATCATATGACTTTAACCTAATTCAGTTTTATAAAAACCTGTCATCGGTAGGCTTAGGGAGGACTTTTAGTGGAGAAAGCTGTAAGTATCCAGAACAAGTTGAGACTGCCATTCCCTTTCCCTCCTCAGAAAACCCACTAAAAGGGTTCCCATTCTGGCTTCAGATAACTCACCTGACGTTATGATTAGGTATTGTTTAATCGCTATTAATGTTTAATTGATTCCTTTCCACAACGCTTACAATTCTGTTGTAGACTCTTTCTAATTTCAACCAAAAATTTTCTTTGCCGCTTGTATTTACGAATTGAACAACTACCGCATCAATATCACTGTGGTAACGAGCAATACTGGTGTATCCCGGGAGCCAACCTGTATGTTCATATGCATATACAGATGAATAAATAGCCTGTTCCTTATCGTTGAATAAGCTGCCATCAATTAATGCCCTAAGGAATGTCCCAACGTCTTCAGCTGTTGCAATCATAGAGCCTCCCGGTCTGGTATGATCCCATGATTTAAGGTCAGGTTCCCAGTCCATCAGGTAACCGCTCATTACCTTGTTGGAGTCTACCTCGCTGTAGAGGCTATAGGTCTCATCAAGTCCGAGCGGAATTAGAAGCTTATTCCGAATGAATTCGTGGTGAGAATAACCGAGCGTTCTGTCAAGAATTTCTCCAAGCAACAGGTAATTGGTATTGGAGTAAGCATATTTTTTATTGGGTTTAAAATCCGCCGCTTTATTATATATCAGTTCGGCTGTGGCCATATAACTTTCAGTAGTACCACTTTCGTATTCCGCTTCGTATATGAATTCCGGAATTCCGCTACGGTGTGAAAGCATCATCCTTAGCGTAATTTGATCTGCGTAGGCTATGCGGTTGCCTACTTCGGGAATGAGTTCAACCAATGTTTGTTCGAGATCTAATTCTCCTGCAGCGACCAGTTTGGTGGTAGCTGCAGCCATATATAGTTTGCTGATACTGGCTATTTTGAACAAATCATGTGGATCAGCTGGTATTTGCTTTTCTCTATTATTGAATCCGGCACTATAAAATGAAGATTTTCCCGATTGATTCACATATACTATCATGCCGTCAAACTTGCCTTCAACGGCTTTTTGCATTTCCTCCTCAATAGATCCCGGTATGTAAAACAGTTCCGTTATACAGCCGCTTAGAAAAGCAGCTGCTAGCGTGACGCTTAAAAGGAGATGGGCTAACGATCTTAGGGCTGGATAGTTCATAACTTACCTAATTTTAATTCTTTTTCTACAGCAATTGAATTTTCACGAAAGCTGGACTTTTCTTTCAAGCCAAAAAGTGGTCTTATCCAATTGATCCTCCTGATCAAAAACTCATAACTTATCAAACAGCCTGCAAAGGTGAGTAAGACAACTACAGCCAATTTCGCTAAAGGAGGAATGCCCATAGGAAATACAAACAAAGAGGCCAGATAAAGGAAGAACATATGTAAAATGTAAATTGGGTAAGCTGCAATACTTAAATAGGATAGTATTTTGCTAGGCCGATTTAAATATTTATGTCCAAATCCAAATACCGTATATATCCAAAAATTAGACTCTATGGGAATTAAATATAGAGATAAACCAGTCGTAATTTGCAGCAAACGCAAAAGATATAGGGTAAGTGCAAACAGCAATAAAGCCCATCTAAATTTTGTTACATTTTCCCAAAAAGGTATTCCTGCATACACACAAAGGAAGCCTGTGAGAAAGGCTATCATTCCTAGCCAAAACCCATGTGGGGTCATTGCATACAGTTCGTAGTTTTCAGGTTGAACCAATTTTGCTTCTGCTATAAAAGGAATCATAAGCACTAAGAGAGCAAATGGACTTGCCATGAACTTATTCAAGACTGAATATAGCCTACCCTCTTGTTTGTGTTTTAGGTAAAAGAACAGCGGCGTAAAAATCAACACATAAATAAAAATATTACCTAAAAACCATAGGTGTGCCGGATTTACCATAAAGGTTAAATCTTGATTGTAATAGTATTGCCACAGCCAAACATGTAAGGGCACTATCACTAACATGCCGAAAATAAATGGAAGTAAAATTCGCTTAGTTCTTTCCAACAAAAGTTCTTTCCATGAACGTCGCTGAATGGCGAAATAGACTCCCATTCCGGAAACGAAAAACAGCAAGGGAATACGCCAGACGTTTAGCATAGACATGGGTGTCCATATCCATTCCAGCGCTTCATTATTCTGGATAAACCCAATGAACACCCCCCATGGCTGAAAGCCAATTGCTATATGGTATATAAGTAATAAACCTATGGCAATTACCCTCAACCAATCGATATCATATCTTCTATTATTTATCATGGTGTAAAGATTATTGGTGGTTATTTATCAAGTCAGCAATCACTTTTCGGTCTTTTTTCAATTGATCATAGTCTAATTTTAGCCCCAGAGGACCAAGGTTCTTACTTATTTCATCATATATCGGCACTACAGCTTCAAAAGGAGCTGAAACTGATTCCAGTGCAGTAGCATCATAGGAATTTTTAACTGCTATATCTGCCTTTTTCTCCAGCAGGGCCCTTACAATTTCCACTCTGCCATAAAATGCAGCTGTATGTAAAGGGGTGGAGCCATCCGAACTTTTTGCGTTTATATCTGCCCCACTCTTGATTAGCAACTCGGCCGCCTGTGTTTTTCCAAAAGTAGCGGCAATGTGTAAGGGTGTTGAACCATAATCATCTTTTTCATTGAGATTTGTTTTGGCTGCGACATGTTCTTTGATGGCGCTTACATTTCCGAAAAATGCGGCTTCCTGAATAGGTATGCCAGGAGCTTCTACCCTTTCAGCTGTTGAGTTGGATTCTTTTGCTTCCTGACATCCTACAATGGATAATAATGTACCTATCAATACTAGCGTACTTATAACATTTGTCGTTTTTAAATGAATGGTTTTCATGATCTTAAGTTTTTTGATTGTTAATAATTTTTTGATTGAAACAAAGGTCAGAAAGAAATAGGAGCACGACTTAATAGGCATGCTTCATTAAATATAAGCCATGCATTTAGGCTAGCAACTATGACGAATGACTATAAACTATGATGCATAAGCCCCAAAAGGAGCTTTGTAAATGGTATTTTAATTTCCGATTATTTCGTATCTTCAATGCATCAAAATGATAGACTACCTGAACAACAAAAGCCCGTTTTTACAAAAAATTGTAGCCATTATTCAAGATAACTTGGACGATGAGCACTTTGGCGTAACGGAATTAGCAAAAGCAGTATTCATGAGCAGGTCCAACTTGCTTCGAAAAGTAAAACAGGAAACAGGGGAATCCGTAAGCATATTGATCAGAAATGTACGCTTACAAAATGCCTATCAATTATTGAAAGAGAATGAACTCACCGTTTCTGAAATATCATTTAAAGTAGGATTCGGCAGTACCTCCTATTTCACCAAATGCTTCCGAGAATTGTATGGGCACACCCCGGGAGATTTATCAAAGATTAGAATAGGAAATGACCCATCTGAAGAGATTAGCTCAATAGCTGATAAAAAGGCATGGTCAAAAAAACATATACTGATTGGTATAGTCGTAGCATTAACTATCACAACCGCAGTCTTTTTGATTTTATATAAAAAAGACTACAAAACAGCGGAGAGACTAAGAAAATCGGTGGCTGTATTGCCTTTTATTAATGACAGTGGCGATAGCAGCAATGTCTATTTCATGAATGGACTCATGGAAGCTATTCTGGATAATTTTCAGAAAATAGAAGACCTGAAAGTGACAAGCCGAACCACTTCTGAAAAATACCGCAACAACTTAAAGTCAATACCCGAGCTATCTAAGGAGCTAAATGTCAATTATTTTGTGGAAGGAAGTGGCCAAAAAATTGGTAATGAAATCGTACTAACCATTCAATTAATTGAAGGACCTAGCGATAAACACCTGTGGTCAAAGCGTTATAAGCGAGAATTAAAAGATGTATTTGAATTGCAAGCTGACGTTGCCAAAAGTATTGCTTCAGAAATCGATGCAGTGATTACACCAAAAGAGCAAGAGCGAATAGAAAAAATCCCGACCAACAATTTGGTAGCCTATGACTATTATTTGAAAGGGCTGACTTTAATAAATGATGAATCCGGAATTGGTCTGGAAGAAGGAGTCAGTCAGTTTAAGAAAGCGATTCAAGAAGATAGTCAATTTGCCAATGCTTATGCCTATGTCGCCATATGTTATTACTATCTGGACGTTTTTCAAGCCAAAAAACAATTTACTGAAGAACTTAAGAACTACGCTGACAAAGCGATGCTCTTGGATCCGGATATTGGCGAGAGCTTAATTGCCAGATCGCTGTATTTTATGCAAATTCAAGATTATGACCAGGCTGTGAAATCTTTTGAAGAAGTATTGGACTACTATCCCAATATCGCATGGATTCATAATTTCCTGTCGGATATCTATGCTTACATGCTTCCAAATACAGAGAAATATCTATTGCATGCATTGCAAGGCATAGAAGTAGCCGTTTCTGATAAAGATTCTGTATCCGCAAGCATTAGCTATTTGCATTTAAGTAATGCACTTACCCAATCGGGGTTTTTAACTGAAGCAGATAAATATATAAGGAAATCGAAGGCTTTAAATCCTCAAAACCATTATTCAAAGTACCTCCATGAATACATTAAGTTGGGACAGCATAAAGACTTAAAAAAAACCAAAGCTGCATTGATTAAAATCTTTGGGCAAGACACAACCAAAATTGATGTCATCCAGGAGGTAGCGAAAGTTTGCTACACTTTGAAAGCGTACAATGAAGCTTGGCTTTATTATGAAAAGCTTATTTCCATTAAGTCTGCTTTACAATTAGACATTTACCAAAGTGAAGATATCAAAATAGCCTTTGTATTGGAACAACTCGGTCGTGAAGAGGAAGCCAAGCCATATTACCAAAGTTATTTTGATTTTGCGAAAAACGATCAATCCATTTATAAAGATTTGATTTTATCTTCCTACTATGCAGCTGTAGGTGACATCGAAAAAGGAATAAAACATTTAAAAGCCTTTTCTGAACAAGAAAATTATCAATACTGGTTTGTGCTATTTTTACTAGAAGACCCTATTCTATTAAAAATGAAAGATCATCCTGATTTTAAAAGCACGACTCAGAAGATTCAATCAAAATTTTGGGAAGCACATGAAGACATGAAAACAATTCTTGTAGAAAGGGATATATTGGAACAGTAGCTATTTGAATGCAGTTACAGCCCTATTATAGTGTGCTAATTTTATTCATTGGGTAAAATGAATCTCAAATTGAGCAAGTAAATCGTTTAAGAAATCCCGATCGTTTTTTTGGCCATGCAGGCCAAGTGGAATAATTCAAAAACCTTGATTATAAATGACTTAAAAATAAATGTTTAGTATTTTGTTAATTGGTTTTCAACTGGTCTGAAGATTCATGAAATTAAATACTTGCCTTAGTAAGAACACGCTACCTCAAGTAGAAATTCGATAAACGACAACAAGGCATCGCCATCTCTGTAATCGGTTCAAAAATGATACCCACCCTGGAGGTACTGTATTGGTATTTAACCTTCCCGAATGATGCACTTCACCAATCTTATAATATTTGCAGAAAGAAGTTTTCGATTTGCTGGCTTCTGCTCCCCTCAGCCACCTTTGAGATGATAGTATGCAGTAATAACCCGAAATCAAATTGATTTCGCCCTAATCTTCATTTTTATCCCTTAAGTTAACGAAATCCCTAGCCCAACAGAACTACCACCCACTCCATCACTAGATCACCCCATCACCCAATCACCAAATCACTAGATCACCCCATCACCAAATCACTCCATCCACCTCTGACTAGCCAAAGCCTCCGAAACCATCAAAGCCCGATCAAAAAACCTCACATAACTCAATTCTCCATTTATACTTGAACCTAGCAGTAAAGTCTTTGATCCTTCAGGCGATTTGAAATATGGACTAAACCTCCCCCAGCCAAATTGTCGATCTTTCCCCCCATCATTGAAGCGCCCATCTACGACAAATGCAATGATTTTTGGTCCTCCGTCAACAATGATACTTATCTGATGTTGCTTACCTGGCATCAATAATCCGGGATCAGAGCTCCATACTGCACGTGTTTGGCCGTCATTCATTTGAAATTCCAAAGTTTTATTGTCCGAAATACTTATCCACCATCCTTTGCCTGAGCCATCTCTAGTATCGGCAAGTACCTGCCCTACTTTTATTTCATTTAGCAAAAATCCCAGTTCAATGGTAAAGCCTACATTGTTGTTTTTCCCTCTGTAATCAGCAGTATTGGTATCCCTAACACGAAAGGTGGGTACATTCGGGGCCGGAAGTTTTTGCGGCAAACTTTTACCTTTACCGGACCAGTTGACCAGCAAACCATCCCTTACTCGTACAGGTTCATTAAACTGTCCCCAAAGTCGTTCCAAAAAAGCATTGTCAATCTGATGGACACGGGCAATGTCCTTCTGTGTTTCGGTAATAAAATAATTGCCATTTTCTTCAATCAGGTCGGGATAACTCATTCGGATCAAGGGGTCATCATCATAGATTAAAATCTCTGGTTGGCTCCATTGAATCTCTTTACCATCTTTACCATCTACTTCAATCCCTCCAGCCATCCATACCGGGTTTCGGTCATTGTAGCCAATAGAGCCGGGATTAGGGTGCTCCCTAATAAACCTACCTCCATGATTGTGAAACCAATAAAGGAATTTACCATTTTCACATTTCCAGGCAAAATTGGCTGCCCTGGGGTTTTTCATCATGCGCCCATCTGCAAATGGCATGTATTGAGGTTTGTCCCAGGTTTTCCCCTGATCCCGGCTATAGCTGTACACGGGGTGTCCATCCAAAGAGCGGTAAACCACAAAGAAGGAACCGTCGCTTAGGACCGAATAACTTTGTTCGGCAGCTATAGGGCCACCATTTTCTGGGGTTCTCAGGCCAATGTCTCCCTCGGGCAGGGTATTCCAATTGGCATTAGCTGGATCAGCTAAATCAAAGAGATTGTCACTCTTGAGCAATACCCCTTCATTGGAGGTGAAAAAACCATTTCCAAACCCTCCCACCTTGATCAAAGGAACAAAGGCAGTTCCCTGATGATAAAAGGCTTTTCCAACATTCCAGAAAAAGCGGATATCTCCCTGATAAACGTTATTCCGGTCAATTTCAAATTCACGCACAGGAATGGTATACCTGTCTTCTGACCAGGATTTGCCATGATCATCAGAATACTTGAAAACGAAATAGCCCTGGCTGTCCACTCTCTTGACAACACCATTTTTATAAGGAGGATCATCTCCTTTGACTTCCCTTAGATTATCGGTATTGTGGTTGTAGAATACAAATATCCGACCTGAAGGGGCTTTTAAAAGCACTGCATAAGAAGCCTCAGGGCCGTCTGAAGGTTCTATTGCTATCATTTCTTCCCATGTAATGCCCTGGTCAAAACTTCTCTGGCTGATGATATGTTGTCCACTGGCTCCTTCATGGCCGGACCCGGTGGTCATCACGCACAACCAGGCGCCGTCATCGGTTTTTACGATATAGGGTTGGTCACTATAGCTTTTGTCAGGTATTATACGACCATTTTCTATATTTCTCCAATCGCCCGATTGGGCGATAACATGGTCTGTTTTGCCTGCAAAGGTCCAAAATAGTACGCCAAATAGAAGACAATGAATGGGCCTTAAAATAAATTTTAATCTCATGGGTCTAATATCAAAGAAAATAAAATACATCAATAAATATCTTATATTTTAAGCTAAAAACAGATGTAAGCCGAAATTAATGCGGTAAAAAATGCATAAAAACATACGGATTAAAGACAAATCCTATTTGGAAGGAGGATTTGGATACCTGCGGTTTACCGTTAACAATATTGACGAGTATTTTTTTAAGTCCGTTTAAATGGTGCCTATTCGGCTTTAATCATGCATTTTTAGCTAATCCCCCTTTAAAAAAGGGGAATTTTTTTTACGTAACTATCAATAAACCAGTATATTGAATAATGGAAACCCTCAAAAAAATGCCCACCCTTAAGAAAAAAATTATTTAGGAAAACGTTGATATTTAATGCATAATTTTTAACTTCTTCCATGCGATTTGTTCCCTACAACAAGAATTTGAAAGAATTTTCAAGAGAATTACGACCTCATTCAACGCTATCTGAGGTTTTACTTTGGCAAAAACTACGCGCGCGTCAATTTCGAGGTTACGCATTTAACAGGCAAAAGCCATTAGGAGAGTATATTGTCGATTTTTACTGCAAGAGATTACAATTGGTCATCGAAATTGATGGAGATAGCCACTTCCATGATGAATCGGTTGTTAAAGATCTTAAAAGGCAATTGGTTTTGGAAAAAATGGGCTTATGTTTTCTAAGGTTTTTGGATAAAGATGTCAAGAAATCCATGCCTTCAATTCTCCAGGAAATAGGCGGGTTTATTAATGAATGGGAGGATGAAAACGGTTTTCCCAGGACAAATTTTTGAGATAAAAAGAGAGGACTGAATTCAGACGATATTAAATCCGGGTTGTCAATGGAAAAAGAGTCCGTTCCAAACATTTTCTGAAGGAATTTTAAGGTTAATAATCGGAAAATAGTTTTAGTTCAAATTTCTCTAATCGAACTCAGTCTAATAGTTCTATTACATGGCAACATCACTTCAAAATCAGGCAATAATATCCTTCACCACATGACCAGCAACATCTGTAAGCCTGAACCTTCTGCCCAAATGTTTATAAATCAACTTTTCATGGTCCAGCCCTAATTGATGCAAAAGGGTGGCTTGAAAGTCATGTACATGGACGGGATTTTTCGTGATATTGTACCCAAATTCATCGGTTTCGCCGTAGACAATTCCCGGCTTGATACCACCGCCTGCCATCCAAATGCTAAAGCATCTAGGGTGGTGGTCTCTTCCGTAGTTATCCTTAGTTATTTCGCCCTGGCTGAAGTTTGTACGCCCAAATTCTCCTCCCCAAACCACTAAGGTTTCATCCAGTAAGCCTCTTTGCTTCAAGTCCTTTACCAGGGCCGCAGAGGCCTGATCTACATCCATTGCCTGTCCTGTGATTTCTTTGGGTAAGTTGACATGCTGGTCCCAACCCTGATGGTATAGCTGTACGAAACGAACCCCATTTTCTGATAATTTCCTTGCCAGTAAACAATTGGCAGCAAAAGTACCCGGCTTTTTACAATCTTCACCATACATGTCTATAATGCTTTGCGGTTCTTTGGAAATATCCAATGTCTCTGGTACCGTAGTTTGCATACGGTATGCCATTTCATACTGCTGAATTTTGGCGTTGATTTCAGGATCATGAATATCCTCATAAGACCATTGGTTCAATTGGGCCAGCTTGTCCAGCATGTCACGCCTGTCTGAACGATTTAACCCCTTTGGATCTTTAAGGTACAAAACAGGGTCTTCTCCACTACTGAACTGTACACCTTGATGGATAGAATCCAGAAAACCATTGGACCATAATTTGGAATAGACACCCTGACTGTTTCCTTCACCTCTGGATATCAATACCGTAAAGGATGGGAGGTTTTGGTTTTCACTTCCAAGTCCATAACTAAGCCAAGAACCCATACTAGGTCTATTACCTTGCTGTGCTCCGGTTTGAAAAAAGGTTAAGGCAGGGTCATGATTGATGGCCTCTGTATGCATGGATTTGACGATGCAAATGTCATCTACAATTTCAGCTGTTTTTGGAAAAAGATCACTTACCCAAGCTCTGGATTCTCCATACTGTTTAAAATCAACAAATGAACCTACCAATGGAAGTGAAGACTGATTGGCAGTAAAGCCGGTTAGCCTTTGATCTCCTCGGATAGAAGCTGGTAAATCCTGGCCTTGCATATCCCGAAGTATTGGTTTATAATCAAAGGATTCCAATTGGGAGGGTGCACCATTTTGAAACAGATAAATTACTCGTTTGGCTTTTGGGGCGAAGTCAGGTAATCCTGGAATGGACATTTCCAAATCATTTGTGCCTCTTGCCTTATTGAACAGGTCAGGAATAAGCAATGAACCTAAAGCCACACTTCCTATACCAAGACTCATTTTGGATAGAAACCTTCTTCTGTTTCTGTTGAGTCCATATTCTAATATTTCTTTCTCCATTTTTTAAGATCTGCTTATGGATTCTTCCATATTGTATAAAGTAGAAATTATTTGCATAAGGGCTGCCACTGATTGGCTATCTACCTTATCATTTTGCGGATATTCACCAATTGATGTCAATTCAATGGCATTCTCCTCCGAAATAGTTGCTAGCTTGTCCTTGTAATAGGCTTCCAATAAATCCAACTCTTTTGCTTTGGGTTTTCTACAAAGAATTAATCGAAATGCTTTATTGATTTTCTCCTTTTCACTTGATTTTTCCCTGATTAGCTTCGAAGCCAAAACTCTGGATGCCTCCAGTACAGTAGGGTCATTTAGCATTACAAGCGCCTGCAAAGGGGTATTGGTAAAGGACCTTTCCGTTTCACATTGATCCCGATTGCTGGCATCAAAAATTAGCATGGAAGGTGCAGGCACTGTTCTTTTTATAAAAGTATATAAACCTCTTCTATATAGATCTTCTCCATGGTCTTGTGTATATTCTGCCAAGGTTGAGCCTCCGGCAGTAGCAGCTTCCCAAAGCCCATCCGGTTGATAAGGTTTAACACTTCTTCCACCAATTTCCGGTACCAAAAGTCCACTTGAGGCCAATACCATGTTTCTTATAAATTCTGCCTTCAAATGATGGCGGGAAGCATAGGAATAGTATTTGTTTTCCGAATCGAGGTTTCTTTTTTCCTTACTGATAGAAACTGACTGCCTGTAGGTCGCAGACATCACGATTTGTTTTACAAGGCGTTTTATGTCCCAGCCATTTTCCATAAAATCAATGGCCAGCCAGTCCAACAGTTCGGGGTGACTGGGTAATTCTCCCTGCATGCCAAAATCACCGGTGGTGTTGACTATTCCTCTTCCAAAGAACTCTTTCCAAACTTTGTTCACAAAGACCCTGGAAGTTAGGGGATTCTTTTCATCAAATAACCATCTGGCTAAACCCAGTCTGGTTTTGGGATATTTTGCATCGAAGCTTAATATTGATTCGGGAGTAGAAGGAAATACGGTCTCTCCAAAAGCGTTGAAAACACCTCTTTCTAAAACATAATTGTTCCGTAAGGTATCCAATTCACCCATTACAGAAACAATTAAAGTGCTGGTATCCTTTTTATTGACAAAGGATAAAATACCGTTTACATCTTCATCTGTAATTTCTATAAAAGGCTTTTTAGCATAGGACTTGGGGGTACCAACCAGAGGATCAATTGGGCTTGTAGTAGTTCTTAGCTCATCTATATTATTAAAGAATGAAAACATTTCGTAATAATTCTTCTGTGAGATCGGGTCAAACTTATGATCATGACAGGCCGCACACTCAAAAGTGATGCCCAAAATACCTTTGCCTACAGTATTGGTCCTATCCGTCACATAGGTGATCCGATATTCTTCCTCATCCACAGCTCCTTCTTCCGTGATTTTATGGTTTCTATTGAATCCAGTAGCTAAAATTTGTTCCTTGGTAGGGTTTTCCAACAAGTCACCTGCCAGTTGCCATGTAATAAAATCTTTATAGGATAAATTATTATTAAAAGCATGGATAACCCAATCTCGCCAAGGCCATTGTGTTCTAAAATTATCCAGTTGATAGCCATAGGAATCCGCATACCTGGCGATATCCATCCAATAAACGGCCATACGTTCTCCATATCCTTGTTGGGCCAAGAGATAATCCACCATCGCCTCATAGGCCTCAGGATCCCTGCTGCTAGTAAATTGATCCATCATTTCTAGCGTTGGGGGTAATCCTGTCAAATCAAAACTTAACCGCTTTAACAAGCTTTCCTTCGAGGCAGCTTCATTAGGATGCAATCCTAGTTCTTCTTGTCTTTTTAGGATGAAATAATCAATCCCGTTAATTGGCCAATTCTTTTCATCTATCTCAGGAGGATCATTGTATTTAGGTGGTTCAAATGCCCAATGTTTCTCATATTCAGCCCCTTCTTGGATCCAGATTTTAATTAATTCAATCTCTCTGTCGGTCAGTTTAAGATTGGAATCCGCTGGGGGCATCATTTGATTTTCATCCTCAGAATTGATACGCAAGTAAACTTCGGATTGATGAGGTTTTCCCGGAACAAGGGCATAGCCACTAGGATTTTCTTTTAAGGCCTTAAATGCCTCACTTTCCAAATCTAATCTTAATCCGGCTTCTCTGGAATTGGCATCAGGGCCATGACAGGCATAACAATTGTCAGAAAGAATGGGGCGAATATGAAAATTATAACTGACTACTTCAGGAAATGGCTCCAAATTAGCTTCCCTCTCCTCTTTGTTAGCGCAGCCTATAACTGTAAGGAATAATAATCCTAACAGTGGCCTAATATAAGAGATGCTTTTTCTTTTTTTATTCATTTTGATAAACATTTCTCTTCCTTAACAATGGTATTAAGGAAAGGAGTCAAGTTGAATATAGTAAGAACAGCAAGTACATCAAAATTTACTTTTTTAAAAAAATGATTTTATAACATTCCCAAACATATAATTTCCGTAACACGGAATAAATAATTACTCTGACAAGTGCATTCCGATTATTTCTTCTCAAGATTAAAACAAACTGGCACGTTTAAAAGAAATAAAAAAGCAGTATTAAAAACCTGTTTTTGATTTTTAATACTGCTTCTAAAGTAATTATAATATAGGAATTCTAACTTAAAACTGCTTTCATAAAAGTAACCTCTCCGGTGTCTACATCATAATATCCTCCGGTCATCCCAATTTCTCCATTTTCATACAACTCTTTCAAAACAGGGCTTTCTTGTAAAATCAAATCCATGGTGGTGATCACATTTCTTTTCTCTACGGCTTTGATAAATTCAGGATCCGTATGTTCTTTGCCCGGCATTTCTGAAGTTACATCATTTATTGCAGGGTCTATTTTTTCTAATAAACCGGATAAATTACCGATTTTCACCCCAGCACAAGCCCCTTTAATGGCCCCACATTTACTGTGACCCAAAACAACAATCTGCTTTGATCCGGCAAGCTTGCAAGCAAATTCCATACTGCCAAGAATATCCTTATTTAACACATTCCCTGCAATCCTAACACTAAAAATATCTCCCAAACCCTGATCAAAAATCAATTCTGCTGAAGTTCTGCTGTCTATACAGCTTAAAACAATAGCAAAAGGAAACTGACCATCTTTGGTAGCATTGACTTGCTCAAGCAGGTTTCTATTTACTTTTAAATTACTTACAAATCTTTGGTTTCCTTCCTGTAATATTTCCAAGGCCTTAGCCGGGGTCATGGTGGCTTGAGTCTCTGCAGTATGTGCTTTCATTCTATTTTTTCTGTTTTTATATTTAAATAATGGTTGTTTTGCTCCAATTATGACAAGTATGGTTCCAAAAGCTGCTTTTCAATCCAAAATTACCAATTACCACTCATTTTTTATCTTCCTTTCAAAAGTTTAAAATATGGAATAAATTAACAATATTTTGAACCCAAAGCGCTACTTTAAGAATGACCTAAATGTCAATTAATGGGTTTAATTAATTATTAAATAGTTGACTGATTTTCTCTTCAGATAAAAGATTTTTATCGATGTATACATGATTATTGGCTTCAATGTCATTGTCTAATTGATATGCATCCTTGAAACCCACTAACACCACTTTAATACCTCGTTCCTTGGCATTAACCATTTTGAATTCGTGGATCAAATCTAACACATCCTGAGTAATATATATGGTATCAGAAGCATTGATGATCACTTTAGAATTATCGGGAAGCTTATTGAGGGTTAGTTTTATAGCCGCTTTATTTAGGAAAGATACTTCTTGAGCCAAATCCACATGAATAACATCCCCACTACGGTATTCTTCCTTTCTAAAGAAATAGGCTTTTTTGATGTTTCCTCTCAAAATAAAAATCACACTTATGATCATTCCGAGGGCTACCCCATTCAATAAACCTAAGAAAACTACTGCCAACATGGTGGCAATAAATGGAACGAACTGGTATTTTCCACGGTCCCAGAAATGTTTAATAGTTGCTGGATTGGCCAATTTATATCCGATTGTTAATAATATAGCTGCAAGCGTAGCCATCGGAATTAAATTGAGAATCATCGGTATGCTTAATACACAAATAAGTAGTAAAAAACCATGGATTATTGCAGACATCTTCGTTTTGGCACCTGAATTAGCATTTGCAGTGGATCTAACAACTACTGAAGTCATTGGTAGACCGCCTAGAATACCACTTATCATGTTCCCAACTCCTTGCGCCTTCAACTCCACATTGGTATTAACAAACCTCTTTAAAGGATCTATCCTTTCCGTTGCTTCTATACATAACAATGTTTCTATTGAAGCTACAATAGTAATGGTAACAGCCACAATCCATACTCCCGGATTAAACACGGCTTGATACGAAGGTGTGACAAATATTCCTTTTAATTCTTCTATACTTTTTGGAACCGGCAAATTAACCAAGTAGTCAGCACCTACCGCAAAAGAACTGTTTGTTGCAATAAATAAACCATTAATAAAAATTCCCAATAATACTGCTACCAAAGCACCGGGCACCAATTTCAATTTCTTTAATGCCGGTGTTTTTTGCCAGGTGATTAATACAGCCAATGAGGCAACAGTAATAATGAGAATTCCCGGCTGAATATCCGAAAACGCAGCAAAAATATCAGTAAAAATGGCTAATCCAGAGCCAATTTCAACGTCAGACCCTAATGCCAGAGGTATCTGCTGAATAAAGATAATTACACCAATACCAGCAAGCATTCCTTCAATTACATTTGAAGGAAAATAGTTTGAAATTGTACCAGCCTTTACAAAGCCAAGTATCAACTGCATGGCACCAGCCAAAATAACAGCAACCAAAAATGATTCGTATCCCAAGTCAGCAATGGCTACAAAAACAATGGCTGTAAGTCCGGCAGCAGGTCCTGAAACACTAATGTGAGACTGGCTTAAGGCACCTACGACTAATCCTCCAACTATACCGGCAATAATTCCTGCAAACAATGGGGCTCCAGAAGCCAAGGCTATTCCTAAACATAAGGGCAAGGCAACTAGAAATACCACCAAACCTGATGCAACATCTGATTTCAGATGAGCAAATAGATTGTTACTTTTCATGTAATTTAATTATGAGTTTAAAATTTCTTTCCCTTAGATAAATGAAATGCTTGAAATCTAAGGGGTACTAAAAAACCAAAGACAACTAAACGTCGCCATGGACCAAATAAGAAATTACTCAAACTCCGGAGGTGGAACTATTATGCCAGGATCAAAAAGGCTGTTAATAACATTATCTATATTAAATCTACGAGAAAAAATATCATCAGAAGATTTGGCCAACAATAAATGATTGGTAGGAAATAAATCGTCTATGTCCAACTCACATTTTACTTCGTGCTCCTTGGTTTCTTCCTCAGTGAAAGAAAAAAACATGGAGATGTTGACCTCATCATCAATCGCTGCTACCACTAAGCTGGGCATAAACAATAGAGATAAAAAGAGGGTCAAAAACCCAAATGCTATACTTCGATATGTCGACTTTTTAAAATTCAATCTAAAATATTTGCTTCTGCAATATAACGATTAACTCAAAAATTTACATTACAACTTAAAAAATGTTTCGTTATTTTGTCAAATTGACACTTCTTAAGAAGAAATCCACCTTAAAATTATATAATTATTAACGGGTGTTTGTCATTATCAAGTCAATATTAAATTCAAACTAATTTTTTTAACTCAAAGCAACCTATCTTCTTTTAAATCAAGCTTTTTCCATTCTCCCATCTAATAAATGAATTATTTTTTTTCCATAGGCTGCATTTTTTTCCGAATGGGTTACCTGTATTATGGTGACTCCTTCCTCGTTCAGTTGCTTAAAGAGATCCATAATTTCTTCTCCTTGTTTTGAATTCAAATTTCCAGTAGGTTCATCGGCCAATATCAATTTAGGTTTACCAATTAAAGCACGGGCTATCCCAACCAATTGTTGTTGTCCGCCGCTCAGTTGTGCCGGAAATAAATCTTTCTTACCTACAATATGAAATCGATCCAACATATCGGCAACTAGGGCCTTTCTTTCAGGACCTGAGTATTTTTTATAAAGCAATGGCATCTCCAGATTTTCATAGACAGTTAACTCATCTATCAGATGGTAAGCCTGAAAAACAAAACCTATGTATTGTTTGAAAAGCGATGCTCTTTTCTTTTCCTTTAATTGATGAATCGGTTCATTAAAAAAGTTGTACTCCCCTTCATCAAATCCATCCAGCATACCAATTACATTGAGCAAGGTAGATTTTCCTGAACCGGAAGGGCCCATAATGGATATAAAATCTCCCTCTTCTACAACCAGATTAATGTCCTTAAGTAAAAAAACCCTTCTTCCACCTTGTTGAACCCATTTGAAAATATTGCTTAATTTTATTAACATCGAATTATTCAATTATTTTTAAAATCTATTTTGTAATTAACTACTCATCCTTTAAAGCTTGTATTGGATTGGCAGTGGCGGCTTTTAAACTTTGCCAGCTGACCGTCAATATGGCAATGCCAATGGCGACAATTCCTGCAAGCAAAAAAATAGTCCAATTGATTTCAGTTTTAAAGGCAAAACCTTCCAGCCAACTTTTCATGGCATACCATGATATTGGAATGGCTATGAAAAAAGCCAACACTACCCATTTTAGAAAATCCTTGTTAAGCAAAAGAAGAATTTCAGAAATTGTGGCGCCATTTACCTTTCGGATACCAATTTCTTTGGTTCGCTTGGCCATTGAGTTGGATGCCAGGGCAAATAGACCCATGCAAGAAAGTAGCACTGCCAGAATAGAAAACCATGCAACCAGGGTATTGATTTGGACATATTCTTTGTATTGCTCATTTAATTTTTCATCAGCAAAATAGAACTTAGGTTCAATTCCTGAAAATGCACTCTTCCATTTTTGTTTCAATTGTTCGAGCATTTGCAAGCTGGCTCCTTCCTTGGCCTTTATGGATAAAAAGCCCCAATTGGTAAAGTCTTCCTGCTCTGAAAAAATATGAATCAAAGGTTGAGCTTGATGCTGAACACCCTGATAACTGAAATTATCTACAATTCCTACTACCTTTCGAATAGCTCCTTGTTTGGAACTTTCATTTAAAATTTGTCCATTTGCCTCATTAAAGCCAAGCTTTTGCGCAGCAGCTTTATTAAGTACTATGGCATTTTCATAATTTATATTGCCTTTTTCAAAACCATTTCCTGACAATTGTTGAATGCCAAAAGTTTTGAAATAATTGGCTCCGACATAAGCTTTTCTCAGGTGTATAGATTCCGCTGAGGTTTTTCCCTGAGGGAAAAACACATTGTAGTTTTCACTATAATACCCGGGTATGCATTGTGAAAAACTGACCGATTCTACCAAAGGGCTCTCTTCCAATTCTTTGGCTATTCGCTCATAATTATTGCCGGTATTCTCTATATTGGGAAACTGCCAGGGTTGTAATTCTGTAATGATTACATTTTCTGTATCGAATAGTGGATCTTTTTCCAGCATGCCTTCCACCTGCTTCCTTACCAATAATGTTCCTGAAATTAAAATTATCGCTATGGCAAACTGAATTACAATTAAAGAATGACTCCCTGAAGAAGACCTGATACCAGAAAAAACATTCCCTTTAAGGCTTTCAGTCAATTTTCCTTTGGTCCAAAAAAGAGAAGGAATTAACCCTGATAAACCACCTACAACGGCCCATATTATTAATGGGATCCAAATAAAAACAGGCTTTTCAAAAGGTGTGAATTGCAAACTTGTATCATTGAGTGTATTAAATGTTGGCAAAAATAAGCCCATCAACATAAGCCCTAACAGCAAAGCTATAAAGCTAACCACAAAAGACTCTGTCAATATTTGTCCGATAATGTCACTTCCCGAAGCTCCATGTACTTTTTTAATTCCAATTTCCTTTACTCGGGACTGTACACTATTAATGGTTAAATTTATAAAATTAACTATGGCTATACTTATGATGCCCAATGCAATTATACATAGGATAACAATCAAAGTTTGGTTAGATTCTTCAGTGGAATGATAGGCTTGGAGCGGTAACAAATTGAGGTCTGTTTCATTTTGACCAACAGGTAAATAATTTTCTTTAACAATCTGCTTTAATTTTTCATCAATTGCTTCCGGTGCTATCCCATTTTTTAATTGAACATAGCTTATGGAAAAAGTATTGTACCAGTCATGAATTCCCTTTATCCAAGGAGAAATCTCTTCACCTGTTTCATAGGAAGAAACGATATCAAATTTTATGGATGAATTAGAAGGAATGTCTACTACCCCTTTTACTTCCAAAAAAACCTCTTCAAATTTTATTTGGAGTTTCTTACCTATTGCCGGTTCATTCCCAAAATACTTTTTAGCAAAGTCTGTACTTATCACCACACTGTATTTTTCTTGGATAGGATTTATATCGGACCCCTCGGTGAAAGGAAAACTAAAGATGGAAAAAAAGCCTTGGTCAACATAATGAATATTTTCCTGAAAAGCTTTGTCACCATGGCTGATCCGAAAACCCTCCCAATCGAATATCCGTGTGCCATTGACTACTTCCGGTAGCTCCTCCATCAACTTAGGCAATAAAGGTCCCTTGGTCTGTACGGTTTCACCATCCCTTATCCTATAAATATTGTCAAAATTATCATGAAACCGATTATAGGTCAGGTCATTGTGAACATAAAGGGTTAAAAGTAAAAATGAAGCGATACCAATGCCTAAACCAAAGGTATTGATCATAAAAGACCCTTTATTGTGCTTAATGTTTCTAAAGAAAAGTTTTAAGTTATGTCGTAGCATTGTATACAAATTTCTGTTAGGATTGGCCTTCTTCATTTCAATTACGATCTTCATACCATAAATTTAATTGGTTGAATTTCAGTATTTTATAACTATTAAATTATTCATTTTAAATTTATGTGTAAAATCTTTTGACAGAATTTGTACAATATATTTACACATTTTGGGCAGTAATTAATTTCTGAATTTAAATCTAGAATCTAAGGCATCTATAAGATATTTGTCAGCATTTGACCAACACTTTAGACGCTATCCCCTATTCCGTACTTAAACTTTTCACGGGGTTGGTATTGGCTGTTGTAAATATTTTAATACTGATAACTGCCAGTGCGATTATTAATAAACTTACGCCACTTAAGAGAAATACCCACCAACTCATTGTTGTTTGGTAAGCAAATTCTTGCAACCAGCTGCTTATTCCCCACCATGCTATCGGCACAGCTATAACAAAGGCAATACTTACGAGCACCATGAACTCTTTCCCCATCAATAGGTTAAGTTGCAGGATGGAGGCCCCCAGGACTTTTCTAATGCCAATTTCCTTTGTTCGCTTTTCAGTACTGTGGATAACCAAGCCAAAAAGTCCTAAGCAACTGATAAGTATGGCTAAACCTGTGGACCATTTTAAAAGTGTGGCTGTCTTTTGCTCTTGGCTGTAAAATTGTTTTACATCATCATCTACAAAATTAATTTTAAACGTTTCATCAGGAAAGAATTCCTGCCACAGCGTTTCAATTTTATTGATGGCTTTAGGCCAATGCTTTGTATCCTTGGCTTGGAAGGAAAAGTGAAGGGTATAGTTTTGATTATTCTGAACAAATGCCATAGGCTCTATTTCCTCCCTAAGGGAACTTTGATTAAAATCTTCCATTACACCGACAATAGGTATATTATCATTGCCTACCTTAAATTGCTGGCCTATAACCTCTTCCGGTTTTTGGAATCCCAAATGGCGCATTAGGGTCTCATTGATTACATATTCAGAAATAGAATCATTGAGTGGCAATCTTCCTGACAATAAGTCTATGTCATATAAATTCAGGAAATTTCTATCCCCAGAGAGCATTTGTATTTGAACATGATTCTCCTTACCCTCTGAAAAATAGCTTACTCCTCTTCCTGAATAGCTTTGGGATGCAGGAGGATCTCCAGCAATACTTAAATTTTTTACCTCAGGAATAGTTTCAAGACCCTCCTTAAACGCTTCATATTTTTCAATCGAAGCATCACTTCTCGGAGCTCTAATATAGGCGATGGACTCCGATTTAAATCCCATATCCTTATTTATCAGGTAGTTTATCTGTTTTCCTACCAACAGTGTAGCTATAATAAACACCTGAGCAATAACAAACTGGAAAACGGTTAAGAATTTTCTTAAACTCCCCTTGTCTCCATCCAAAACCGATTGGTTTTTGAGTACGGACACCGGTTTATATTTTGACAGGATAAGGGCGGGATAAAAACCTGCTAAAAAAGTAATAAGAATTAATAAACCTATTAATGAGACCATTAATACCGGGTTTTGCAATAAACCCATGCTAAGCCCCGATGGTATAAAGTCGGCAAACACGCGTAGCAGAAAAGTAGCCATGAAAAGGGACAATATGGCTGCTGAAACTGTTAAAATAAAAGTTTCGCCCAAGTATTGAATGACCAACTGTTTTTTGGAACTGCCTAATGTTTTTCGAATACCAATTTCTTTGGCTCGCTTGGCAGATTGCGCAGTATTGAGGTTAATAAAATTAATGCACCCTAAAAGCAATAGAAAGAGGGCAATAAAACCCAGGCCTATTAAAACATCAGCACTTGCACGGTAAGGGCTGCTGTCAAATACACCGTAACTATCGTTAAGGTGAAGGTTTTTCAAAGCTTGCAACCGAAAGGACCTGAAATACCCCAAGGCGGCCATTTCTTCATTTTCATTTTCTTTCCCCAAAGCATCCAATTGCGCTAGAATAGCGGTTTTATTATTAAACTCATCCGCTTTAATAAACAATTGAGTAGATGAACTGATACTTCCCCAGCTTTTATCATAGAAATACCCATAGCTCTCTGAGTTTTGAAAAGACTTTCGGGATAAAAACTCTTTGAATATAAAGTCAGAACGTTCTTCAAATTCAGCCACAATTCCTGTCACTTTTACAATTAAGGAATCCTCATAAATCAAGGTATTACCAATAATTTCTTCAAGGGATCTGCCGGGAAAATATTTTTCCGCCCTGCTTTTACTCAACACCACTTCAAATGGATTTTCAAGAGCTGCATCTGCCGATCCGGCAAGCCAATGGTACTTGAATATTTTAAAGTATTCTTCGTCAGCAACCACAATATCTCCGGGCCATTCAAATCCCTTTTGACTAGATGCTACAGTTACTTTATCAAAACCAACAAGGAAAAAAGGACTCACATGATCAATTCCAGTACTATTGTCTTTCAATGCATCTATTAGCGGTACCGGAACACCTCTAGAATGTCCTTCCTGATCAGGTCCCTGAGTGTCTACAACTACACGGTAAATCCGGTCTCTATCCTCATGAAATTTATCAAATGTAAGGTCATAATAGATCATGATTCCGATTACAAAAGACGCACTTAAACCTATCGATAAGCCGATTACATTGATCAAAGAGAAGGTCTTATTTTTCCAGATACTTCGAAAAGCAATTTTTAGATAGTTCTTATACATGATTTTCGGGATTATTCGGTCCTTAAACTCTTCACAGGATTTGCAATTGCAGCCTTAATGGCTTGAAAACTTACTGTCAACAGGGTAATAAATAATGCCCCGATTATGGCATAGCCAAAGGTCCACGCAGATATTTGCATCCTGTAATCGTATTTCTGTAACCACTGACTCATAAAGTAATAGACAATAGGAATCGCAATCAGGCAGGAAATAAGCACAAGAACCACAAAATCTTTGGAAAGCATCTGCCATAAATTTAAAACCGAAGCCCCCAAGACTTTTCGTACCCCTATTTCCTTTTTCCGTTGCTCGGCCACAAATGAAGCCAAACCAAAAAGGCCTAAACAACTAATTAGAATAGCCAAAAGGGTAAAAACTCCTGCCAAATTTCCCAGACGCTCTTCAGATTCAAACTTCTGCCCAAAAGCCTCATCTACAAATCCATAATCAAATTGAGCAGATGGAACAACTGTGGCAAATACCTCTTCAATGCGAGCAATGGCATCACTGGCGATGGCATCGGGCTTTATTTTGATATTAATATAGTCTACCCTATCGTAATCAATATAGAAAAAGGCCTGCTTTACAGGTTGATAAGGAGATTGCATCACCATGTCCTTTGTAACACCAATAATCTCTGCCCGGTCGTCATTTCCAAAGGTAATAAAGCTCCCTACTGGGTTTTCCAAGCCCATGTACTTAACGGCCGTTTCATTTAGAATTATAGCTGCAGAATCAGAGGCATAATCCCTCGAAAAATCCCTTCCTTCCACAAACTGCCAACCTACTGTATTCCCATAATCATGGGTTACCCGCAAAATACCAAAGTCAGGTGACATCTCAGGATCTTTGCCTTCCCAACTAATACTACCACCGCCATTGCTATAAACGCCCATTAATGGAGAAGAAGATTGGGTCATGTCTTCCACTACCCCTGTGTTTATCAATTCATCCCGCAAAAGGTTGTACTTGCTATTGTACGCGGGATTGTTCATTTGTATGGATATAAGATTGCTTCGGTCATAGCCAATCGGCCGATCCTTGGTAAATTCTATTTGGTTAAAAACAATTACCGTCCCCACAGCCAACATGATAGAAACAGCAAATTGAAAGACTACCAATACCTTTCTTGGAACAGCCGAATAGGGTCCAGCTTTAAATGTTCCTTTTAATACCTTGATCGGACTAAAGGAGGAAAGGTACAAGGCCGGATAACTACCAGCTAACAACCCTGTAAGCAAGGTAACGCCAAATATGGATGCCCAGAAGGTAAGGTTAGTCCAGGGTATCTGCATATTTTTGCCAGCCAGTTCATTGAACCATGGTAGCGTAAGTAGCACCAAAGCCAAGGCGAAAAATAAGGCAATACCTGAAATCAATATGGATTCACTTAGGAACTGGAAGATCAGTTGCTCTTTATTGGAGCCCACTGTTTTTCTAATGCCTACTTCTTTGGAACGCTTTTCAGAGCGCGCAGTACTGAGGTTCATAAAATTAATACAGGCCAAAACCAATACAAATAAACCTATGGCTATAAATAACCACACAAAAGTGATTCTGCCTTCTGTAGGCTTTCCCTGAGCATCAAATTGGGAATACAAATGCCATTTGTCCATGGGATAAGCAAAAGGATGTAGGCCACGTCTCTCAAAACCTTCCAATGATTCTGCGGGTCCGTATTGAAAATACAAATCCTTTAAAACAGCATTGGCTGTTTCAAAATCAATTTCCGGCCTCAATTGCACATAAAACTGAAAAGACCAATCGTCCCATACTGTTTTTATTCGTTCGAATCTTTGGGGCTCATTGGCCTCTGTCAATTTCCAATTCGCAAAGAATTTCACATTGGCAAAACTATTGTTTTTGGGAAGATCTTTATAAACGCCATTTACGACGGCATCCATCTCATTATTGATCTTTATGGATTTACCTACAGGATCTTCCTCTCCAAAAATGGCAGCAGAAGCTGTTTCAGACAAAACTACTGCATTGACCTCTTCTAAACTCGAATAAGCGCCTTGTATCATTTCCAAAGAAAGCATTTCTAAGGCTTCGCTTTCAATAAACTGACCTCTTTGGGTATAATTTTCCCCTTTATTGGTCAATACATAATTCCCCACCCATGTGGCACGTATTGCATAAGTAAAATAATCTGAATAATTGTCTTTTATAACGCTACCCATGGTGTAGACCGTAGAGGGAAAAGACTCAATTTCACTTGTATCCAGGTTTTTGCTTCTATTGTAAATCTGAGCAATCTTATCATGATTGTTATGGTAGGTATTGAAAGTAAATTCATCCAAGACCCATAACCCTATCATAATAACTACTGCCATTCCAAGTGCCAACCCTCCAATATTAATGGCAGCATAGCCCCTATTCCGTGCAAGATTTCGCCAGGCTATTTTTAGATAATTTTTGTACATGGTTGTTTGAATTATTCGTCCCTTAAACTTTTAACTGGGTTTGCAACTGCTGCTTTTAATGCCTGAAAGCTTACTGTTGTCATTGCGATAGCGAAAGCAATACTTCCGGAAAGCAAAAACATCCACCATTTAATTTCGATATGATAAGCAAAGTCCTGTAACCATCTATTCATGCCAAACCAAGCAATGGGAAGGGCAATTAAAGAGGCAATCCCAACCAATTTTCCGAAATCCTTACTCAGCATAAGGGCAACAGAGGTAACGGAAGCCCCAAGCACTTTTCTTAAACCAATTTCCTTTCTACGTTGAGCAGTGACAAAGACCACCAGCCCCAACAAACCAAGACTAGAGATAATAAAAGCCAGCGTAGTAAAGATCAGTGATAATTTCTCCTCCTTCTGTTGAGCCAGGTATTGCTGGTTAAAATTTTCACTAAGAAAATACACATTTGCTTTATTCTCCCCATCAAATTGTTCCATTGTACTTTTTACAAATGCGATTCCTGCAACCGCTTTACCTTTTGATATTTTTATATAAAGATTGTCTCTATCCCTATCATTTGGCGGCATCAACAGCACCATCGGTTCTATTTTATGCTGTAGAGAAGTCGAGTGAAAATCTTTAATCACTCCGATAATTTGTCGACTGACGAGGCTGTCCTTTCCTGATTTATAATTAATTTTCTTTCCAATGGCATCGGTATAGCCAAGGGATTTCATCAAGGTTTCGTTAATGATTACGGTTCCTTCTTTATCTGTTGCCCTATCCGTTGAAAAATTCCTACCCTGTAATAACTCCATTCCATTGGTTGGTAAAAAATCCTCATCGATGTATAGAAAATTTGCCATAGTGGCAGTGCTTTGCATTTTTCCATCCACCTCAAAAAAGAAATTAAATTTACCTAGGTAATTGGTACCTAAAGGATTACCGGCAGTAGCAGCACTTTCTACTAAAGGGCTTTGCAGGAGTGTTGCTTTCAATGCTGGAATTTTGCTACGGACTTTTGGGTCATTGATATGGCTGATCAACACTTGGTTTTTGTCAAATCCAAGGTCTTTTTCAGAGACAAATTGCATCTGCTTATGAATGATATAGGAACCACTAATCAGGCAGACTGTAATTACAAACTGGACTACCACAAGTGTTTTCCGTAAGAAAATACTAGTACCCAAATTGACTATCTGCCCTTTGAGTGAAGGAATCATCTTAAGCCTTGACAAAAACAAGGCAGGATAACTCCCACACAAAACCCCAATCAAAACAGTAAAAAGGACAATTATCCCAATGGTTTTAAAGGATCCAAAATACAATAGAGTCAAATCTTTTTCTGCCAATTGATTGAATACAGGAAGGCTTAATTGAACAATAAAACAGGCTAAAAGAGAAGCAATAAAAGTGACCAAAACTGCTTCGCTTAGAAACAGCCCTACGAGGTGTTTTATTTCAGACCCAACCACTTTTCGTATTCCGATTTCCTTCACCCGCATGACAGCGCGTGCTGTAGATAGGTTCATATAATTGATAACCGCAATCAACAATACAAGGAATCCAATTACAATAAACAAGTAGACCAACTCAGCCTTCCCATTGGCACTGAACTCATAATCAAGATGAGAATACAGATGAATAGCTGTCAGTGGCTGTAATTCTATTTTAAAATCAGAAAAATTCATTCGTTTGGCCAGATCCTTTTCAAAAGGAACAAGCTTGTTTGCAAATGATTCTGGTTCAGTACCTTTCTGTATAAGGAGGTAAGTATAAAGATACGCTGCATTCCAATTGTCACTTCTCAGGTCTTCCCTTGCAAAGGACCGGATTGCACTGAATTGCATATGGGAGTTTTTTGGAATATCATTTATTACCCCTGTTATTTTGATCGGATGTTTTTGATTGCCCAGGGCAATTGTTTCATCGATTGCTTTTGAGGCATCCCCAAATATTTTAATGGCAAGGCTTTCCGTAATGACCATGGTTTCCGGATTTTCCAAGGCAGTTGCGCCATTTCCATAAAGAAACGGATAATCAAAAAGCGCAAAGAAAGTATTTTCAGCAAACCAAATATCTTCCTGGCTAAAACTTTTATTACCGTAATTGATTAGGTCCCCTCCTTCAATATTGATTCTTACTGCCTCTTCCACTTCAGGGAATTCATTTTTTAAAGCAACTGCAAATGGTGGAGAAGTAAGGGCAATGTCCATTTTTCCATTGTCCCAATTCGAATGCTGAACAACCCTAAAGATTTGCTCCGAATTGGTAAAGAATTTATCATAGCTAAGCTCATCTGCTACATACAATGCAATCAACCAAAAAGCAGCGAGACCTATGGCAATACCACTGATATTCAGAAAGCTGTAGCCCTTGTTCCGCTTTATATTTCGCCAGGCAATTTTCAGATAATGTCTCCCCATGGTTTTCGAATTTATTCGGTTCTTAAACTTTTTACGGGATCAGTTATCGCCGCCTTTATACTTTGGTAACTTACCGTAAGAATGGCAATACCTACAGCTAATATGGCAGCATAAGCAAAAATACCCCAACCAATTTCGATCCTGTAGGTAAAATCCTCAAGCCATTTGGACATGGTATACCAACCGATGGGTAAGGATATCAAAATGGATAGGCCGACCATTTTCAGAAAGTCGGTTGTCAGCCGGAAAGTAATTTGCCCCACACTTGCTCCTAATACTTTTCGAATACCAATTTCCTTCATACGCTTTTGGGCGTTGAAAGCAGCCAGACCGAAAAGGCCTAAACAAGCAATCATTATGGATAAAACAGTAAATACCATGAAGATCTGTCCTAATTTTTGTTCGGATTCGTAAACCCTATTGAATGAATCCTCCATAAATCTGTAGTTGAAAGGTTGGCCGGGGGCCATTTTGGCCCATATTGACGCTATTCCTGTAATGGCATTGGAAAAATCACCGGATTTTATCCTAACAGCCATTGTACTTGATGAACTTCCTAAAGAAAGGCTCAATGCACCAATATCTTCCCTTAAAGATTCAAAATGGAAATTTTTTACTACCCCGATAACTTTATAAAAAACCGGGTTTTCTTCACCTAAATCCCGGGACAGTCTCAAGCCCAAAGCTTCCTTGGGTTTTAGCCCTAAAATTGCCAATGCGGATTCATTTAAGATTATCCCAGTAGAATCTGTAGGGTAGCGTTTGTCAAAATCACGGCCCGCAATTAATTCCATATTCAAGGTGGATATATAATCATGGTCTACCATCCACCTTTGCATTTGCAAGGCATTTTCTTGCGCTGTGGATCCTTCTTTAAAGAAAGAGTGATCTTGTCGATAAGAAGGCGTAGGCAAATACCCACTTAAAGAAACACTGGCCACCTGACCTAATTGTTGAACTTCCTTTTTAAAGGCTTCAATTTGGTTTCCAGTTGCATAAACATCATCTACGATCAGAATTTGATCTTTAGTGTAACCAAGGTCTTTACCCTGAATAAAATTCAATTGCTGAAATACAACCAAGGTAGCCACGATCAGTAAAATAGAAATGGCAAACTGGAAAACGACAAGGGAGTTTCGAACCCCTGCTCCCCCAATGCTATTTTGTCCACTTCCTTTAAGGACTTTTGCAGCCACAAATTTCGACATGAAGAACGCAGGATAGCTACCTGAAAAGAGGCTTAATAGTATGGTAGCCGAAAACAAAATGATCCAGAAATAAGGAGCTGTATAAGGTAGACTCATTGATTTCCCCGAAAGCGTATTAAAAAAGGGAAGTGCCAAAGTTGAAATCATAATGGCCAGCAGCAAAGAAATAAAAGAGATCAATACGGCTTCGGTCAGGAATTGCCCAATCAGTTGAGACCGGTTAGACCCCAGGGTTTTTCGGATGCCAACTTCTTTGGCTCTTTTAAGTGAGTAGGCCGTTGACAAATTCATAAAATTAACGCTTGCCAAAACAATTAAAAACAATCCTATGAATGAAAGTATATAAACATTTTGAATACTACTATTGGCACTGAGCTCATGGTGACGATTGGAATGCAAGTGAATATCGGTTAAAGGAATGGTACTGTACCTTAAATAATTACCGGATGCGGCAAAGGATTCTACTGTTATTCCGGGATAAAATTGCTGAACATAGGGAAAGATGTATTTCTCCATGATGGAATGTAAAGGCGCTTTAAAATCTTCAATACTAGCCCCCGGTATCAACTTGATGAAGGTAAAATAATTGTGGCTGGTCCATAACATTTGCTGAGCATCTTCGTATCCGGCCAATGCCATAAATAGAGAATGATCTCTTAATAAACTATTCTTGGGCAGGTCGTCCATTACCCCTGTTACCGTATAAGTATCCTCATTGTTCACCAATAGCCTTTGTCCCAATGCATTCTTAACTCCGAAGTGTTTTTCCGCAGCTGTTTTGGTCAGCACCATGGTATTTGGCTCAGTAAGTGCAGTTCTTGAATCCCCTACCAACAGGTTTATTCCAAAAAACTCAAAAAGCGTTGAATCTGCAAAAGCTACTTGCTCTTCTTTGGTGTTTTCTTCAGTACCGGTTTTCCTGAGAAGTAAACTTCCTTGATTCCTGATCCGGGTAACCTCTTCAACTTGGGGAAAATCATTGCGTAATGTTCCGGCCATTGGAGCACCGGTTTCGGCTAGTTGCATGACCTCTCCACCAAATTTTATATCCGAATTGATTCTGTAAATACGGTCAGAATCAACAAACATTTTATCAAAGCTCAATTCATCGTATACATATAGAGCTATTAGCATGCCCCCCGCAATACCTATGGTAAGGCTGAAGGTATTGAGAAAGGTAAAGAAAGGTTGTTTCTTCAAGCTTCTCCAGGCAATTTTAAGATAATTTCTAAACATGATTTCAACCTTTAATTTTTATTGCGTTCTGGAAAGTTCAAGAAGCAATTCACTATTATTTAAACCTACTCAGTCCTTAGCCATGCTTTCTAATCCTCTTTAATTGCTTTAATAGGATTGAGATTGGCAGCCCTATAGCTCTTATAACCAATGGTGGTAAATGCTATAAAAAGCGTGATTAATGCTGCCAAAGCATAAATCCACCAATGTATGGCTATCCGGTAGGAAAAACCTTGTAGCCAATTTTCCATCAGGTAATAACCCACGGGAAAAGCAAACAGAAAGGAGATAGCTACCAATAGGAGAAAATCCTTGGTCAACATGGCAATCACCTGCAAGACAGATGCTCCCAGTACTTTCCTTATCCCAATTTCTTTGTATCGCTGTTCTGAGGTATAAGTAACCAAACCAAAAAGACCTAAACAGGCAACTACTATGGTTAGCAGCGCAAAACCATTTAAAACCTTTCCCATATTTTGTTCCGTTTGATAAGCCCTTTGATAGGATTCATCCATAAGGGAAAAGCCAAAAGGTTCTGCAGTACCGAAAGAATTCCACAACGATTGGGTCTCCGCGATTAAAGCCTTCATGTTCAATGGTTTGGCTTTCACGATCAAGCCACCATACGGCCTGTAGTACATCAACAAAGGTTCTATGGGTTGATGCAAAGATTTAAAGTGAAAGTCTTTTACCACGCCTATTACTGTACTTGTATGGGTCCCATCTGAGATGGTTTTTCCTATTGGATCTTCTCCAAATCCAAACACCTCAACTGCCGTTTGGTTAATGATTACATTAGATGAATCAGCGCCGAAATCTCTTGAAAAATTTCTTCCTGCAACCATTTCCATTTCCATTGTAGGAATATAGTTTTCGTCAATATTGAACACTGGCATCCGCCGATTAAATTGACCATTAATGTAAATCTGTGTCACATTATTGTCCGAAGGGCCTGCTGGCACAAAGGAAGACTGGGTGACAGCGCTTACTTTGGGATTTTTCATCAACTCATTTTTGAATGCCTCTTGGTTATTTTCCAACAGATAGGCATCCCTAATGACCAGAATTTGGTCTCTATCATAGCCCAGGTCTTTGTTTTGAATATAGTTCATTTGCTGATTGACCACCAAGGTCGCCAATATCAGCCCTGCCGAAATCACAAATTGAAACACCACCAATGCACTTCGAAAGCTTTTATTTGATCCCCCTGACACACTATTGGTTAAACCCTGAATGGCCCGAAAGGAAGACAAATAAATGGCCGGATAGCTTCCTGCTAACAGACTTATCAGTAAAGTAAATACGGGCAAAGCCAATAGCAGCTGTGGCTGCAAAAAGTAGGACAATTCAAGTGCTTTCCCAGAAAACTCCACATAAAATGGACATATTAGAATTATGAAAACCACTGCAAGGAGCATGGCTACAGTACTTGCGATAAAAGCTTCGGATATAAATTGGAAAAAGAGTAATTGTTTATCAGCGCCCAATACCTTTCGAATTCCCACCTCTTTCGCTCTTTTAGTGGCTGTAGCGGTAGAGAGGTTGATAAAATTAACGCAAGCTATCAAAAGCATAAACAGGGCTATCGCACTGAAAATATATACATATTTTATGTCCCCACCTTCTTCTAATTCGCTGTAGGAGGCATTGTCGGAGTGCAAATGAATGTCACTCAGGGCTTGTAAAGCAAAACCAAGTTGGTTGTCTTTGGTAAATTCTTCAAAGGACACGCCCATTTCTTCCTGCATGGAAGGCCCCATATTTTTCGCAATTAAAGCCTGTAATTTTTCTTCCAAAGATTTGGAGTCAATGTCTGCTTCTAAAAGAAGGTAGGTAAAAAAGTCTCCTTTAAACCATGATGTGCTTTTTGCCTCAGGGAATCCTTTCATTGAAGCAAAGAGGTCAAAATGAAAATGAGCATTTTCAGGCATCTCCTCAATTACACCTGTAATGGTATAGGGTTGTTCCTGACTTTCCAGGTAAAACAATTTCCCTATTGCATCTTTGGTTCCAAAATACTTTACAGCCAATGTTGTTGTTATAACGACAGTATTCGGTTGCTCCAATGGGTTACCAGCATCCCCGGCTATAATAGGCAGGCTAAAGATTTCGAAGAAATTTGGATCTACGTAGGCAAATCTTCCATCTCTATAAGACTGGTTGTCAATGGTGATTTTCGGGGTTCCAACCCTACGTATCCTTGTTGCATCCAGCACTTCCGGATATTCCTCCTTAAGTGTCTGTGCCACCGGGGCCATCACCACCCCTTCTTTTATTTCCTCACCATTTACCTTGGCTCTAAAAACAATCCTTGCAAGCTGGTCTACCTTTTCATTGTACCGATCATAGCTCAATTCATCCAGCACAAAATGAGAGATAATGACACAGGAAGCGATGCCTAAAGCCAATCCAACAGTATTGATGGAAAAAATGGCTTTATTTTTCAGAAGACTTCGCCAAGCTATTTTAAGGTAGTTTTTAAACATTTTTGAAGGATTATTTGGGATCCATTAAACTTGGTATTTGAATAATAATCACAATGCAGCACCAATGGCCCTATTTTGGCTTTCGGTGACAATTTGACCATCAAATAGATTCACCACCCGATGTGCAAAGTGGGAGTCATGGGCAGAGTGTGTCACCATTACAATGGTCGTTCCTTCCTGATTTAGCTCCGTAAGCAAGTTCATTACTTGCAAACCATTTTTAGAGTCCAGGTTTCCTGTTGGCTCATCGGCTAATATCAACTTTGGCTTGGTAACCACAGCCCTTGCAATGGCCACCCGCTGCTGTTGTCCCCCGGATAATTGGTGTGGAAAATGCTTTTCCCTATGAGCAATTTTCATTCGCTCCAATACTTGTATTACCTTCTCTCTGCGTTCGGCCTTACCCTTTTTTAAGTAAATTAGTGGCAGCTCCACATTTTCAAAAACGGTCAACTCATCAATCAAATTAAAGCTTTGGAACACAAAACCCAGGTTCCCTTTTCTTAACTGTGTCCTTTGATTTTCACGGAGTCCTGCCACTTCATTTGAAGCAAAAACATAGCTGCCCTCCGTTGGATTGTCTAACATGCCTATGATGTTAAGCAAGGTGGATTTCCCACAACCTGAAGGGCCCATTATGGCTACAAATTCTCCCGACTCTACTTTGAGGTTCACTTTATTAAGGGCTAAAGTTTCAACCTCTTCTGTACGGAAACTTTTCACTAAATCTGTAATATTTATCATCGTTGATTAATTTTTTCAAATACCTATTTTAATAAAATGTCCTTTCAGATTATTTATTTCAACACAATTCTATCTGCTTCACCAAAATTGTCATAGTTGCTGGTAATTACTTGCTCTCCCGGCTCTAAACCTTCGAGGACCTCATAATACCTTGCATTTTGCTTGCCTATTCGTATGTTTCTTTTAATTGCTTCATCACCATCTGTATTCACTACAAAGACCCATTGGCCACCTGTGCTTTGGAAAAAACTACCTTTGGGCAATAAAATGGCATCCGATGACTCTCCTAATTGCAATTTAATATTATAGCTTTGTCCTGTTCTTATGTTTTCTGGTTTGTCTGATGTGAATACCAGATCCACTTTAAATTTCCCACTTCTCACCTCCGGGTAAACTTTCCTAAGCCGCAAGTTGAAATCATTATTGTTCCTTTCTAATTCTGCCCTTAAATCTCTCTGAACCCGGTCAATATAATGCTCATCAATATCCGCTTCAATCTTATAATCAGTCAATACATTGATCTGACCTATGCGTTCTCCCTGAGCGATGCTCTGACCAATTTCTGCATCAAGGAAACCTAACTGCCCATCTGCAGGTGCACGCACATTCAAGTGATCCAGCCTTTCATACACCATTGATAAGGTTTTTTTCATGCGTTCCAGATCAGTATCAAGGCCGGTTAGAGAGGTTTCACGCAACTCTTTGTCTTGTTCAGTTTGGAGTTTCACAATTTCATATTGCTCTTCAGAAAGTTCATAATCTTCTTTAGCAATCAGGTATTCTTCTCTGGAAATAAGTTCCTCTTCATACAAGGCTTTGTTCTGCTCATAATTCCTTTTAAATCTTTGTAAGTTGGTGCTGGCTGTTGCAAGGGATTTTTTGCCTTCTACCTGCCTGGAATCGAAGGCCAATTTAGTAGACCTTAAATCATTTTGTTTGAGGGCAAGGTTACTTTCGCTGGCAAGAATTTGCTCATAAAGGCTTCTGTTTTCCAAAACCAGTATAATGTCGCCCTTTTTAACAATAGCCCCTTCTTCAATTAATTTCTCTGTAACCCGACCCCCTTCATAGGCATCCATATAAATGGTGGCAATGGGGGCAACGCTACCATTGATGGTGATATAGTCATCAAATTTACCCTCTACCACCTCAGCTATAGATAATTTACCCTTTTCAGTACGAAAAGTAGCAACAGAACTAGTAAACCATAGCTGATAAGCAGCATAGATCAACAGTGCTGCCAGAGCAATGTATCCGTAATGTTTTGGCCTTAGGCCTTTTTTCTTTTCAAGTATAATATCCATAAATTATTGAATGTTAAAAAGGGATACTCCCCTATAAAAATCGATGGTACTGTTGTTCACTTCCAGGCTTAAACCTACCTCCAAGTTTTCATTTTGCGCTGCAGTAAACAAATTTTTAGCGCTGGTCAATTCTAAAATACTAACCAAGCCTTTTTCATACTTTCTTTGAGCGATAAGGAAAGCAAGTTCTTGTGCTTTTAGCTTCTGAAGACTTTGGGCATACTCTTTTTGCAAAGCCCTATTTTCTACGACCAACTCCTGAATATCATTATAAACCTGCTGTTTCTGAATTTTAAAATTGTTTTCAGTCCGCCTAAGTGCTATTTTACTTTGCTTGACCCCAGATCTACCGGCCCAGCCCCTACTGATCGGTATGTTTAAACTCAATCCTATAGACCTATAGGTATTGTCACGAATTTGATTCCTAAATTCTATGGTATTTCCCATGCTGTCTCTGGTAGTTTGGAAATACCCTGTGCCAATATTGGCATACATAGAGAGGGAGGGATATAGTGCAGAACGGGAAACAGCCACCTGCTTTCGGGCGGCGTCTACCCTATACCCTTGTGCCTTAAGCATAGGCAAAAAACTTTCTGCTTGCCTGTAAATTGAATCTGTATGTATGGTATGAAAAACCCAATCTAAATCCTGATTCTCGCTTTTCTTTGCAATGGAAAAATTTTCCCTTTCTTCTAAATTCATGGCTTGCATCAATTGAAGCTTAGCCAGTTCCAGTTTATTTTGGCTTTGGGTAAGTACCAGTTTGTCCGACAATAATAGGGACTCTGACTCATAAAGATCAGCACCTGCTTTTAATCCCAATTCAATTTGTCTTTTAACCAAATCATAATTGGCTTGTGATACACCTACCTGTCCCTTGCTAACAACCATCAACTCCTCAAAATACCTGACATCATAAAATGCCCGCATCACCCTAAAGGCCAGCAAATACTTTTGCTGCAATGACTCCTGCAAACTTGCCTCATAAATGAATCTTGACGTTTTGATGGCGTTCATCTTTAAGAATCCCTGAAACAAATCAATTGAAGAATTTAAAGAATAGCCATTGGAGAAGAACTCATTGGTAACCACGTCATTGGTAAAAGGATCTGTACTTCTACCATAATTGATAGTATATCCTGTTGAAGCATCTAATCTAGGTAGAAGATTTCGGATGGATTGCCTGTAATTTTCATTTTCCGCCTGGGAAATGTATTCGAAATCCTTTATTTCAAGATTATTCTCCAAGGCATAAGCCACACATTCCTCCAAAGTCCAGGAAGCCTGTGCCTGCAACTTAAAGTTGATTATGCTTAACAGAAGTAAAAATGTCATTAATTTTAGTGCCATAGGTTAATCATTCTGAGAAACTCATATACCAGCAGCATGCCACAATTTTAAATACCTTATATACAGTTACTTATATCATTTTAATGTTCAAAAAATGGTTTATCTGTAAAATTTTTGTACGTGAATTGTAAAATTTTTTTACAGTTTATGGCAGCTTGATAATTTGAATAGTAGATTTAGCACTTCGCATATTAAAAGGAAATAGATATGATTGATGCTAAAATCCTGGTAATTGATGACAATAAAAGCATGCTCAGTGCTTTGGAGATATTGTTGCAGTTTGAATACAAGCATGTAGCAACCCTTTCCAACCCAAATCAAATTAGTTCTTATCCTGGATTTGCAGATTTGGACATTGTTTTATTGGACATGAATTTTTCGGCAGGAATAAACTCCGGAAATGAAGGGCTCTATTGGTTAAAGCAGATCAAAGAAAAGGCGCCATATATCTCTGTAATCATGATGACGGCTTATGGCTCCATAGATTTAGCTGTGAAGGCCATCAAAAATGGAGCTGTAGATTTTATTTTAAAACCCTGGAGTAATGAAAGAATGTTGGCAACAGTCAGATCTGCATACCAGCTAAGAAAATCCCAAAAACAAGTCATCCAACTTCAAAAAAAAGAGAACAACCTGAAACAGGTCATCAATCAAAATAAACATTCAATAATCGGTCAATCTGAAAGCATAAAATCTGCCTTAAAACTAACCAGAAAGGTGGCACAAACAGATGTGAATGTATTGGTAACAGGAGAAAATGGTACGGGAAAAGAGCTTATTGCCAGAGAAATTCATCAGTGTTCAAAAAGGAGAAATGAAATATTTATCGGTGTAGACATGGGCTCCATTTCAGAAACACTTTTTGAAAGTGAGCTTTTTGGTCACCTTAAAGGGGCTTTTACGGATGCTAAGGAGGATCGTGTCGGTAAGTTTGAGGCAGCCGATGGAGGTACTTTATTTTTAGATGAAATCGGCAACCTCTCTTTGAAAATGCAAACCAAGTTACTCTCTGTCATTCAAAATAGAACGGTAATAAAAGTGGGATCCAATCAACCCATCTCTGTAGATATCCGATTGATATGCGCCACCAATTGCGATTTGGAAAAGATGGTCAGTGATGGACTGTTCAGGGAAGATTTGATGTATCGAATCAATACGATACATGTAGATGTACCCCCCTTACGAAATCGAGGAGAAGATATCTTGGTCTTAAGTCGGTATTTTTTGGAAAAATTTATGCACAAATACGCTAAGCCGGATTTGCGTATTAATCAAGCTGCAAAAGACAAGCTATTGAATTACAAATGGCCCGGAAATGTACGTGAACTGCAACATACCATAGAGAGGGCTGTTATTTTAAGTGAAGGCAATGTATTGAAGCCTTCTGATTTTTTCCTAAATTCAGCAGCCATCTCTTCATTTGACAGCTTCCCAAATTCACTAGAAGAAATGGAAGCATTGATGATTGAAAAGGCCTTGAAAGATTGTGATGGAAATTATACAATGGCCGCAGATCGACTAGGTATAACCCGACAAACACTCTACAACAAAATAAAAAAACACAAAGATTGATGGCCAGTAGGAATTTTTATTTTCAAATGATCTTTAGGGTTGTACTGATTTGTGTTACAGCCTTGCTGATGGCCTTTTCCTTTACAAGAGAATGGTATAGTTTTGGGGTTATTTTTCTTTTATTGATTGGCTTTCAAACATCCTTCCTTATCCGCTATGTAAACAAAACCAACCGCCAAATAGCCTATTTTTTTGATGCCATCAAAAATGAGGACTTTACATTACGATTTCCTGAAAAAGTTCAAATTAAATCTTTTAAAGAACTAAACCAGAGTCTAAATAGAATCAATCAATTGATTTTAGATGTGCAAATTGAGCTTCAAACGAGAGAAAGGTATTATCAAGAAATATTGAAACAAATCGATATTGGCATCATGACAATTGATGAAAAGGGGCATATTTTATATACCAACCCATTTTTAGAGCAATTACTCCATTTCAGCCCCTTACTCCATGTAAAGCAATTGCTTCAAATTGATCAAAACTTATTTGACTTGGTTGACAAGCTTAAGCCCTTTGATCAGAAGTACTTACAAATGGTAAATGAACGAGAACAAAACCAGTTGCTTTTCAAGACAGTACCAATAATAAAAGAAGATAAGAAGCTACTACTTGTAACCGTCCAGGATCTACAAAAAGAACTAGATGAGAAAGAAACAGATTCTTGGGTAAGATTGATCAGGGTGCTTACCCATGAAATTATGAATACGATTACGCCGATCACCTCCATATCAGAATCCTTGTCTAACTACTATAATGAGGATGAGAATGGAGCCTTAAAATGGGGGGATTTAAGCGAAGACCAAATAAAAAATACGGTTAAAGGATTGAATGTGATTCGAATTCAAGGGGAAGGTCTCATGGATTTTGTCAAATCATACCGAAGTTTCTTGGATGTACCCGCTCCCGACAAATCTATCGTAGCAATTAAACCATTATTGGATAGGGTTAAAGTATTGATGCGGATGGAAAATATTGAGCCAAACCTACAATTTAATTTATTGGTAACACCTGAAGATCTAGCGTTTTACATAGACGAAAAACAAATCGCACAAATATTGATCAACCTTTCAAAAAATGCCATTCAATCCATGGCGGGTCAAAAAGAGGCTATTCTAAACATTAAAGCAGGCATCAATGATGAAGATAAAAAATATATTGAAGTAAAAGACAATGGACCGGGAATACCGGCAGATCAATTGGACGAAATATTTGTTCCTTTTTTCACAACCAAAAGAGGTGGAACAGGAATAGGTTTGAGTTTATCCAAACAAATCATGCATTTACATGGAGGCAGCATTAGGGTGCACTCAGAAATTGACAAAGGAACAAGGTTTGTTTTAATATTTTAATCCGGCATCGAAATAAAGAAGATTTAACCCAAGAAACCGGCCTTATTTTATGAATTTTCAACGTCCTGTGAGCTATATACGTGGATATGTTTTTTCACCTATTCTAGCTAATGAAGAAGAATAAATACTATATTTTTACTTTGATTACTCCAAGTCTCAATAGTTTTAGCTGGAATATTTAGGGATAAAATAGAGAAAATCGAAGAAAGATTTTACCAATATTATTTGCTGAATTCACCAATGTATGTTAATTTGTACAGAATAAAAGTTGGCAAATAATGGATATTATTGACATAAATAATCCCAAAAATAACGAAATCCCTTATTCTCATAAAAAAAGGATGTTTCAGGTTTGCTATGAAGAACTTTCATTAAAGGCAAGTAATAAATTAAAATACGAGTTTAATGCTTTAACCCTTGACACCAGTGCTTTGGTGCATGAGGTTTATATGAAAATGGACAAATACCAGGGAGAAATCAAAAATAAAAATCATTTTTTAGCCATTGCTGCAATCGCCATGCGTAGATTTTTAGTGGATTACGCAAGACAAAAGAACCGAGTAAAGAGAGGTGGACATCAGATCCAATTAACCTATGGTGATGGAAGTGAACAGATAGTTACCACCACACCAGAAGGTGTTATTAATCTTAATGATGCCCTGAATGGCTTAAAAAGGATAAACAAGCGTTATTCTCGCGTGGTTGAATTTCATTTTTTTGGCGGGTATAAATACCAAGAAATAGCCAATATGCTTGGGGTTTCAGTGGAAACCGTTAAAAGAGATTGGAGATTGGCAAGGGCATGGTTGAGCAATGAACTTAAATAATTGCTAGATGACATCAAAACATGTTGAATGGGAAAAAGTAGAAAATTTATTCCATGAAATTGCTGACAAAAGCGAAGTGGAAAAAAAGCAATTGTTGGACAGGCTTGAGTACACAGCACCTGAAACTTGTTTCACTTTAAAGTCACTGCTATTAGCAGATAATTCACCAAATTCAATATTTAAAATCTCTCCTAACCTTTTGCTGAAAACCTGGGAAAATGACCAACTCCTTATCGGTCAAAAAATTGGCGCATTTAAATTAGCTGAAATAATTGGCTCAGGTGCCATGGGAACAGTATTTAAAGGCTTTAGGGTAGATGGCCAATTTGAACAAGTAGTGGCCATAAAATTGATGAACTCACAGCTAACAAATTCTTTTCTCAAAAATCGTTTTTACAAGGAAAGGCAGATACTTGCAAAACTTAATCACCATGGAATTGCAAGGTTGTATGATGGGGAGATCAATGAAGAGGGAAGACCATATTTTACCATGGAATACGTCCCTGGACATACCTTAATTGAATATTGTAAGCTTAATATTTGTACCATCACCCAACGATTGAATTTATTTATTCAAATAAGTGAGGCAATACAATACGCTCATCAGCTGTTGATTGTTCATCTTGATCTAAAACCTCAAAATATTTTGGTCGATTCATCAGGAACAGTCAAATTATTGGATTTCGGTGTAGCACGGTTACTGCTAGACACGAATGAATTAAAAGGAAGCTATACTTTGGCTTATGCAGCACCCGAACAAATCAATAATTTAGCACCATCTATCTTCACAGATATTTATGCCTTAGGAATCATTTTATTCGAACTCTGTACTCAAACCCATCCTTTTCAATTAGCCCTTAATGACCCAAAATTACTAACACCTCAAAAATTGAGGGGAGATTCATTGGCATTTTCCATGGAAGGAATCGAGGTATCCAAATTGATGCTTAGTGACCTAAAATTTATTTGTAAAAAGGCCATGGCTTTAAAACCAGAAGGTAGGTATGTATCAATTAGCGATTTATTGCATGATATCAAAGCCAGCCAAAACAATCAGCCAATTTCCCTTCGAAATAAGGAATGGAAATACAAGGTAGAAAAGTATATTAAAAGAAACAGCAAAATTCTGACTTCAATTGTTGTTGGTGTATTACTATTTTTTAGTGCGGTTATTTTTTATACCTATCAGTTGAAAATGGAACGAAATTTATCGATCAGGGAAGCAAAGAGAGCCAATCAAATAACGGATCTAATGACTGATGTTTTTATGGCTGCAGATCCTAATATTGGCGGGGCCGATACGATTACTGCTGTTAATTTATTGAATCAAGGTCTTGAATCTTTGGAAAAGAACCTAAGTGAGGATAATTATTTATACGCTGACATGTTAGGACGGCTATCACCCATATTTTATAACCTGGGAAAATATGAAAAAGCCCAAGAACTAGCTTTTTCAGCCTACAATATCAACAAAAAATTACCTTTGATTACCCAAAATGTTTTGGCTCAAAATGAAATAGAAATTGGCAAATCATTTTTTTACTTTGGAAAACTGGACAGTGCAGTCCGCTATTTAAATATGGCCATTCTAAGACTAAAGAATAACGATCTAAGTCATAGTAAAACCATGGCTCTCGCATTGACGGAGCTAGGAAATTCATATTATGATAATAGAAAATACCAGAAAGCTGACTCAGCAATCAATGAAGCCTACAATTTATATAACGCTTTGACTACCCCGCCAAATACCGATCTGGCTTTTTCATTGCATATGCTGGGTGCGATAGCCAGAAAAACGGGAGATTTAGAAAAAAGTGAAAGTTATCTTTTAGAAGCTTTGGCAATGAAAGAAGAATTATTTACGCCACCCCATTTGGAGATTGCCTATACGTATAACTTTTTGGGTAGTCTCTATCAATCTCAAGGAGAATTCAATAAAGCCATGCAATTTATTAGGGCATCTTTGGATCAACGAAAATCAATACTGGGAGAATCTCATGTTGAAACAATTGCCAGTATGTCCAATTTAGCGAGAACTTATGGTTTTCTTGAGCAACCAAATGAAGCAATCCCATTGTATGAAAAAGCATTGACGAAAATTGATTCCTTGTTTGGTAAAACGCATCCTTACTATGCGGGAATATTAGAAAGTCTGGCGAAAGTTTATTTAAAAACAGGGGCCATAGAGAAGGCAAAGGCTAGTTTAATAACCACAATTTCAATAAATCAAGAGTTGTTTCCCCAAGAAGATCCTCGACATGCCTCACCGGTAATTTTTCTGGGTAAAATTGCCATGCAAGAAAATGATTTTCCAAAAGCAAAAGAATATTTAATGAAGGGGCTGATGTTAAGACTGGCTTCCTTGCCGGAGGGAGACCAGTTAATCGCTCAAAGCCAAAGGGATCTTGCTTTATGCCTGATGGCTTCAGGCGATTTTGCAGAAGCGATTCATTATTACAAAGCAGCTTTACAAACCTATACTTCAGCTTCAAACCCATCTAAAGAAACTATAGACAGTATTAAATCAGAATTATTGAGTGCCGGACAAAAATAATATTAAATGATTTTTACGATAGGATTGGAAAATCAGCAATGCCACCGCAAAAATCATTTAATGTAAAGTCACTTAAACAAAGACTTACTCCAAGGCTTCAAAATCTACCCAAGCAGGTCTTAAATATATTAATGGAATATTCCCTAACAGGAAACAACATTAACATCAACTTTAGTAGGAAAACCTTTTTGTGTGGATTCCAAACAGATTTTGGTTGGCTTACTAAAATTTTCATCCGCCCTAAACTTCCATATTAAACCGTCTTTATATTCAACTGCTATCCTAATACTATAAGCTCCGGCTGGCACCGTTTTTACTTTTTTTGTACTGGTAGGAATATTCCCACTTGGAATACTTTTACTCTTTACACTTCCATCCTCAAGAATTTTATACGTTATGGTAAATCGCATGGTCATCCCTAAAAATCCATTTCTATTATTTAGTGAAACAGTTTGAGAAGGGTATGCACTTTCAGTACAGGTTTCTATTTCATATTCAGTGGTATACCCCAATTTTGCATTGGTATTGTCTTTAAGGTATTTCAGGCTATATGCAATGGGTACACCTGGATTTTCCCGGCTATAGACGGCATTTTCTCCCTGCAGTACATCCTCTAAATCCCCGAAATTTTTGGCAGATATTGCCGATGAAGTTGCTTGGGCTCCCCCTCCCATGGTAACAACTGTTATGGAAGCCTTATTCAGGATCGTTTTGTATTTTGTTTCAATATCTCCCGAAGCAGAAGATAATCCTGTCACATAATTAAATGCTCCTTTCAATTCTCCATCTGTGGCCTCCTCGCTCGTTACCATCCTAAACATAATTATTCGACCATAGGATACCGAATGCACGTAGGCCGGTGGTCCATCTTGACTAAATTTAGCTTTAACATCAGCAATGGTAGCATTCCTTCCAAAAAAATCCCCCGGATTTTCAGGCGCATTCATGGCTATGGTATAGAACCGCTGTTTGAATACCATCATGGCCACTCTTTCGGTTTTGCTTGAAGTATAGTTAAATTGCGCCTGTGCATCTCCCCTGGCCCACTCTACATTCAAACTGACATCCAAGCTTAACTGTTTGGATGAATAGGAAGTAGCTGCCGTATAAGATGAATTAGACGCTATGGTATAGCCATCTGGTTTGGCATTTGCATTCCACCACTCAAGGGCCTCATCAATTTTGGCCTGAACGCTGGTATTGCTTGCATTTTCTATTTCTATATTGCCTTTCTCCCCAATTCCTGGTAAATCAAGTCTGAGATCAATGGGTGAGCGATCAATGGTCACCGGAGTTGGCAAACCTCCTAAGGTGGCTTTATCAGCAATAACAAGTGCTCCCGGATATATTATCCCATCCGTAGGACGGAGAATGGCTATTTCCTCAAAATTATTTTTCAAACTTATTTTCTGAGTCAAACAGGTGGTTACAAAACCTTTCCCTGATGTCACACGCCTGACAGGTGCTCCTACTTCCTCTCTACTTTGGTTGCCGGCAATACTTTGTTCATTGAAAAGTTCCTTTTTATCAAATTCAAGGTCCTTAACAAATTCACTTATGGTCGCCGCATCCGGCGAAATCTTTATGGGTACATCTTTGACAATTAACTCACAAGAAGTAAGTACAAACCAAAAGCAAATACAAATAGACGAAGTTGTTCTGATTGATATCGCATTTTTCATAGTTTCTAGAAATTAGTTGAGTTATATTTCTAAAAGCGATAAAAAATAATGAAAAGGTTAATCAGGATTGAAAAAAATATTTCTCTAAGTTTAAATTCGAATTTTATGAACTAGACAAACTAACCTTTTCAATCTAACACTGCAGGATGTTTCTTTATATCATGAGATAAAACAAAGCCTATCGATGAGGTTCTTTTTCCAAGTAGGAATTAGAAAAAACTTCAAAAAAGTGCAACAGATAAAATAATATTAATTGCCAAATTATCAAATTTGAATTATCATTGTAATTAGAAATAGGTCGTTAGCTCAGTTGGTTCAGAGCGCTGCCTTGACAGGGCAGAGGTCACCAGTTCGAGCCTGGTACGACCTACAATTTTTATTATTAGCTATTGAGTTTTCTTGTTAAATAATTAACTTCTTCTTTTAGGCTTTCAATTTTCCCTTGTAGATGAGCGATGGCATATAATCCTTCCATATTGATTTCCAACTCATAATGCAAACGCGATAGTCGCTCTAGAAGTGACAAATCATCCTGTAAGACATACTGTTTTTCTTCCACTACAATAATTTCACAAAGGTCTTGCTCTGCAAGAGAATAGACAAAAGTCAGGTCAATATTACAGGATTTGCAAAACTTATCCAATGAAACTAGGTCTTCCTTTAAATTATCCATGATTTCTAAGCTTAGCCAATTGTTCAAATAGTTTTTTCTCTTCTGCTGTTAAGTTTTTGGGGATATCGACTGTATATTGTAAATACAAATCTCCAAAAACACCTTCCTTATTATAAACAGGGAAACCTTTCCCTTTAAGTTTTACTTTGGTTCCACTTTCTGTACCCTCAGGCACTTTTAATTTAACCTTACCGCTAAGTGTGGAAACAATTATTTCACCACCTAAAATGGCAGTGTACAAATCTATTTTAACCTCTTTATGCAAATCGCTTCCCTCCCTTTTATATTCGGGATCCGATTGGATTTTAAAAGTAATGTATAAATCTCCATTCGGCCCACCATTGATTCCTTCACCTCCATGATTTTTAATTTTAATGGTTTGCCCATCTTCAACTCCTGCTTTTATGGTCAACCTTATTTTTTTACCATTGATTTCCAAAGTACGCTTGTGGGATTCAAGCACATCTCTTAATTGGAGTTCTAAAGCAGCATGCAGGTCTTGCCCCTTAAATTTAATGCTTGAGCCGGAGGAACTTCTTCCCCCTCCTCCAAACATCGAATCAAAAAAATCAGAAAATCCTCCATCCCTAAAAGCCTGTTCAAAATCAGCATTACTGTATTGATTTTGACTTCCCCCTCTCCTACCATTCTCGGCATTTTGATCAGTTTCTTGGTGTTTCCAATTCTCCCCATACCGATCATACTTTTTGCGTTTTCCAGGATCACTCAACACCTCATTGGCTTCATTAATGGCTTGAAACTTCTTCTCTGCTTCTTTGTCGTTAGGATTGAGATCCGGATGGTATTTTCTGGCCATCTTCCTGTACGCTTTTTTAATTTCATCAGAAGTAGCCGTTTTATTTATTCCCAAAAGTTTATAATAATCAATAAATTTCATGGTATATAAATAGCGTTAATTTTGTTAAAAGGAACGGGATACAATAATTCATGAATATACAAAAATTGTGATTTATTAGTATATTTGACAAGCCTTAACTTCAATTGAAATCATAATGAAAAAATTTATTGGTCCTGCGATCATTCTGCTGCTTATTGTAATTGCCGGTGTCTTTTGGTGGAGGTATTATTTTGTATTTGCTGAAGGGGTCAAAGCCGGGAATTTGAATTATTTTGAGAAGAAAGGCTTTATTTTTAAAACATGGGAAGGAAGATTGGTGCAGGACGGTTTCCAAAGCCCTAATCCCGGTGCACTTCAAAGCAATGAATTTAGATTTAGTGCTGAAGGGGATTCCGTGGCTTTAATTTTAGAACGCTCCGGAGGTAAATTTGTAGAACTTCGCTATAAAGAATATTTAAATCCAATCCCTTGGAGGGGAGCAAGTGAATATGTAGTTACAGAGATCATCCAAGTGGGTGATTCAAGGACTGATAATTTCCCCATAAAATAAACCCTAAAATATTGCGAGTTTTTTCTGCCAAATTCATTAAAATCAGGCCTTAACCACCATTTAAACCCTGATTTAATAAAGAATCCTAGTAGCATATTAATTTTTTTTACCACCCAAAATAATAATTATTGGAAACTTCTCTATAAGGTTAATTTAACCTTATAATAGTTTTTTATTGCCCATTATAATTTCCCTGATAAACCCATTCGTATTATTTATACAGCCAGCTTAATATCTATTTAAACTATTTTAAAAAATGTAAAGCTTGTTTAAAGCTGATATAAGATCAGCTTATTTTCATTTTAACATAAATTATTCATTTTTTTAATGTAATTTATGTTACAGGAAATACCCTCCCGGATCAATTATAACTCAAAAAACCAATAGGTACTCTATTCTATAAATTCATGAAGCAATAGAATTAAAACATTATTCAACCAATAGAGTTAAGCTAATGGGGAAATATTGCTTATTTCAATTATAATAGTTTAAATTAATTTAGTTGATAAAGCACTATCCTTATTAAACGCCTAAAGTCCATATAATATTCATTTTGTACAATTAATAATTTGTTTTAAAGAATATGGTTTAAAAGAAAAATAATTGGATCTGAATTAAAAAAGTATCAACTGTTGAGTAGCACAAGTGCTTTACAATTCTTTATTACTTGACCAAATGAAAAACCCTAACTTTGAAAATATTTTAATAATAACAAATAACACAAAACATTATTTGCTGTTAAACAAAACATTTGAGGAGTTTAAAGAAGCCGATCAGCAACTTTTATGGTGCAAATCGGTCAAAGAAATACCACAAATTAATTTTGATTGCGTATTATTTACGGTAGAAAGTACAAATCAAAATTTTGGTAATATCATTAGGCAATTAAATCATAGCCTTATCCAAGTACCACTTATCGCTTTAACCTCTCAGGAAAACCTAACATTCACAATAAAATTATTGGATCAAGGAGTAGAAGATTTTTTGGTATTGGAGCGTTTAGATAAATTTCAATTGTTTAAATCTCTAACCACCTCCTACCGGAAAAATAGATTTGATAGAAACTCCACCGATAATGAAAAATCTGCTAATTATCCTTCACTCAATTTGGATAAAAATTTTTACAAAGTTCTTTTTGATGAAAGTAGCGTAGCTCAATTTCTTTGCAGGGCAGACGATTTATCCATCATTCAATCATCCAAAAAGGCAACTGAATTATCGGTTTTAACTGGACACAAGGTTGAATTTATTTATGAGGTGTTTTCAGCAGCAAAGGACTGGCTAATTCAAAACATAATAAATAAAGCAACCTACAAAACCAGTGCAACTATTCAAACAGTCTTAACTCCAAAGGAAAACAATTCCGAACCATTAACCCTAAAAATAAAAATACAATGGATTGATAATAAGAATTATCCATTGGTTTTAATTTCTTGTCTTGATATTACCGAACTGGAGAAAACCAAAGAATCCTTAAACAAAAGTAAAAACAGCTACCAATTGGTTCTCCAAGCAACAAACAATGTTACTTGGGAATATGATATAGGATTGGATAAACTTGAATGGAGTGAAAATTTCACTTCTTTATTTGGCTATAGGTCAGAACAGATTAGCAATATCACTGAACTGGCTGAGAAAATTCATCCGGAAGACCGCGAAGTTACATTAGATGATTTTAAAAAGGCTTTATCTGGAATGGACCAAAAGTGGAATGGGAACTACCGATTTCAAAAATCAGATGGAAGCTATGCTTATGCGTTCGAACAATGCGTGTTTATTAGGAACCCAGAAGGAAAGGCCATTCAGGCATTTGGGGCCATGCAGGATGTTACATTGAAAAAAGAAAGTGAGCATCAATTAAGCTTGATGGAAAAAGTGGTGAAAAGTGCCAATGATCCTATTTTAATCACAGAAGTGGATGAGATCAATCCTTCCGGACCGAAAGTAATTTTCGCAAATGATGCATTTTTAACCCAAACAGGTTATTCAAAGGAGGAAATAGTAGGTAAATCACCTCGAATCTTACAGGGTGAAAAAAGTAACAAAAAGGAATTGAAAAGGTTAAAAAAGGCCTTGATAAAAGGGTATCCTTGCCGCATTGAAACCATCAATTATAAAAAAGACGGGACCGAATTTTGGGTTGAATTTTCTGTAGTACCTATTTCTGATGAAAATGGCTTAATAACAAACTGGATAAGTATTCAACGTCAAGTAACAGACTTTGTAAAGAAAAGAGAACTTGAAGATTTATTCCGAAAAATGAATTTGGCTGTTGCCCAACCCAAGAATATTGAGGACAAGTTTTCTGCATTACTAAAAGTTATTTTAAACTATACAGATTTAGAAGTAGCTGAGGGCTGGATAATGAATATTGACAACAGCAAGCTCAACAAAGTCATCACTAGTACCTCCAAAGCTAAGTATGAGGATTTTCCTAAGCTCCGCTCTTCTTTTAAGGAAGCAAAATATGGTGCTCGGTTGCCTGGTATTGCCTGGGAAAAAGGACAAATTATTTTTTGGGAGGACAGCAGAAACAATGCTGATATCGTAGGCATTGATGAAATGAAAATTTTCGGATTAAACTCTGCTATTGGAATTCCAATTTTTAATAACAAAGACCTAGTGGGGGTTATAACAATATTCACAAGTAAAAAACAAATCCAACTGGAACAACATTTCCCATTTTTTGAAAGCCTAAGTAATCGGTTGGGCCTGGAGATAATGCGACTGAAAAGTGAAAACGAGCTGCTTACTATATTTGAATTAATACCTAATTTACTAATTGTAACAGATGCCAAAGGAGTAGTGGTCAAAGGAAATAAAGAAGCCTCAAAGACCTTTGAATGCACTGAAACGGAATTAAAAGGCATTTCTTTCAGAAACATGATACCTTTTTCTGATCGAATAAAATTTGATGATTTTGTAGCCAAAATTGAACAATCTAGAAAGATCGATGAGATTGACATACCTATATTAATTAATGACCAAATAAAATGGATCAACCTAACCGCCACTTTCCTTCCTTCTGAATCATTTATTTACTGTGTAGGAAAAGACATAACCCATCAAAAATACCTAGAAGATTTAATAAAAAGGACCAATGAAATAGTTAAGATAGGTACTTGGGAAGTTAATCTTTCTCAAAACAAATTGTATTGGTCGCCAATGACAAAATTCATCCATGATTTAGATGAAGATTATATCCCTAATTTGGGAAGTGCTATTAACTTTTATACAGAAGGTCAATCACGTGATTTAATTAAAAAAAAGGTTGATTTAGCCACGAAAGGTAACATTAGTCATTTTGAATTGGATGCTCAATTGGATACAGCAAAAGGCAGAACAATATGGGTTAGAGTGCAGGCTGAAACAGAGTGGATTAATGGAAAGCTCCACCGTATTTATGGTAGTATTCAAGACATTGATGAAAGGAAAAAAACTGAACAAGAAATCATGGAAGCCAAAATGCGCTATGAATTGGCATCAAAGGCTTCCACGATTGGAGTTTGGGACTGGAATATGGAGAAAAACACCATAGTGTGGGATGAAACCATGCAAAAATTATATCAAAGAAATATAAGCAATTCAGTAGATCAATATGCCGAATGGAAATTAAGTTTGCATCCTGAAGATCGTGAAGCCCAAGATTCTCTGATTCAAGAAGCCTTAATGGGAAATAAAGACTATAATACTCAATTTAGAATTATTCTCCCGGATTCAGGGGAAATAAGATTCATTAAAGCGGTGGCCTATATTGTCCGAAATAATTCAGATAAGCCGGTGAGAATGGTTGGGATTAATTATGATGTTACTGAAGAAGAGGTATATAAAAAGGAGTTAGAAAGAGTTAACCGAGAAAGAGAAGAAATCTTGGGTAGTATCACCGATGGATTTTTCTCTGTCGATAAAGATTGGGTTGTGACCTACTGGAATAAAGCTGCTGAGAAAATATTGCAAAAACCACGTGAAGAAATAGTTGGAAGAAATGTATGGGAGGTTTATGGTGATGCCATTGACCTGAAATTTTTTAAAGAATACGCCATAACCATGGAAACCGGGGAGCAAAGGCAGTTTGTTGAATATTATCCTGGTAAAGACATTTGGCTCGAAATATCATCCTTTCCAAAGGAAAATGGCATAGTTGTATATTTCAAAAATATAACCGCAAGAATAAGACAGCATCAAAAATTAGCAGAAGTTAAACTTCTTCAAGAACATGTAATCAACAGTACAGAAGACCTTATTTGGGCAGTTGATGATCAGTATAAATTGATTTTAGCCAACAATGCTTTCTTTGATGAAATGGAAAGGGTATCTGGTTACAGGTTAAAATTGGGTGAAAGAGTTGCAAATTTTGTTGGAGACGATACTCCTTTTTATGAGGATGCCAATAATTTTTGGAACGAAAAGTATAAAAATGTATTGACAGGCTTACAACAAAACTTGACTTTTGAATCTAAAATCCCTAATAAAGAATCAAAAATTTATCAAGTTGGCTTTTACCCTATATTCGAAAAGTTAGGTAAAAATAATATAATAGGTGCTGCCTGTTTTTCTAAAAACATCACTGATAAAATCAATCAAATAAAAGCCATTGAAGAACAAAATAAAAAATTAGGTGTAATTGCATGGAAGCAATCCCATGAAGTACGAGCACCCGTTGCAAGGATTTTGGGGCTTTTGAACCTTCAAAAAGAAATGAATTACCAAGGAGAAGATTTAGAGGAAATTTTAAACTATTTAATGGATTCTTCATTAGAATTGGATAAAATAATTAGGGATATTTCGAAAAAAATCAATGACAAATAATTGATAACGTACGGTTAATTAACCTTTTATACCCAAAATAAAAGCCAGTCAAAACTAGAGTTAAATAAGATTTAATTAATTTGACTTCTATTTAATAGTGCATGAATAAAAAACCCTCCTTTAAGTTAATAAAGGAGGGTTTCTATTTTACCAGTTTCTATCTTCTAAGTAAGCGTCTAGCTCTTCTTTACTCATGGGAAGGTCATTTTTCTTATTTAACCACTCCATAAAATCAGCTTTAATTGCTTCACTCCACCTGCTGTCTATTTCACCTGCAGTATATTTCTTTTCTTTCAACCTCATGTGGCCAAATTGATCTCTTAGGGCAGTAAACTCCGCATTGATTACCAAGTCTTCCACCAAATGAGCAGGAATAAATATTACTCCCCATTTGTTAGCCAAAACAGCATCGCCAGGCAACACTGTAGCCCTTCCAATCCTTACCGGATAGTTTATCGTAGTAAGCATCATATCTTGAATATAAGAAGGATCATGACCTTTAATCCAGAGATTAAATCCTTCAATTTTTGATAAGCCAGCCATGTCTCTAACAGATCCGTTAAAAATTACACCTCTTTTAGAGTTTGAATAAATGGCAGTACCTAAGTTGTCGCCAATCAAAGTTCCATCGGCAATCTTACCATAACTATCAGCGATATAAACATCGCCTTCTACCAAACCATCAATCGGCCAAGAGTTGGTTCCTCCGGATTGAGCACGTCCTTCTTCTTTCCCAATCTTCTTTACCAGATTGTTTACATCTTCTCTGAATGGCATATACTGAGCAGTTACTGCCCTACCCGTCATCACTTCATTCTCATCCATAATCACCCAGTCATTTTCAAACTGGTTGTTATAGCCTTTATTTCTTAATATACCCCATGCTTCTTCCATAGAGATGGCTTTTAACCTTTCTAAGTGTTCATCTGAAACTTTAGGTCTTCCGTCAGGAAATCTTTCCCCTTTCCATTCGGACGTCAGTGCAATTATCTGTTCGGGACTAGGTGAAATCTGCTGGGAAAAACTTTCCGTAATAAATGCAGACAAGCATACCAAGCATACAAGCAAAATCTTCTTCATCATTTTCTATATTTTAACTAATTAAACGTGAATTTCCTCAAAAGAATGTAATAAAACAACCAGTCTTTCATCTAAATTGATAACCATCATTTTAGTAAACGATTTCATCAACTCCACCACCTGTCATTCGAACGATCAGTATTCCATTCTTCAGTAGGTGCAAAGTACTCAGTACCATCTTGTAAGTGTTCTTTAATCACCTCTTCATTCAAGTCAATTCCCAGCCCCGGACCTTCCGGAACTTTAGCAAAGCCATCTATGACGAGTGGTTTGGGTACGTCTTTTACCAAGTCCTCCCACCAAGGAATATCAACAGAGTGATGCTCCAAGGATATAAAATTTTCTGTGGCCGCCGCACAATGAATATTGGCCATAAAGGAAACAGGAGTGCCAGCAAAATGCATGGCCATTGGGATTCCTTTTTCTTCTGCATAATCCCCAATTTTTTTGGTTTCCAAAATTCCACCGGAAGAAGCCAAATCAGGTTGGATCATGTCGATGGCTCGCGCATCAATCAACTTTATAAACTCTTCTTTAAGAAAAATATCTTCGCCTGTCAAGGTGGGCGTTTTGATGGCATCTGTTATCTGTTTCCACTTTTCTGTATAAAACCAAGGCACCATGTCTTCTAGCCATGCCAGTCGATAAGGCTCCAGAGCTTCACCTAAGCGGATACATTCTTTATAATCAAAATGACCAAAATGATCCGCAGCTAAAGGGATATCATAGCCTACTTTATTTCTTACAGCGGCAACATATTCAACCATTTCAGCAATACCTTTATCAGTAATTTGTACCCCAGTGAAAGGGTGGCCGGTTCTACCATAACTCCCATATTCCGAATTCCAAGCCTTGCCTTTCTCAAAAGCCCTGGTGTTCACAACAGATCCCTCATTGTCTTTGACCATTTCCACACCAAAATCCATTTTTAGAAAGGTATAGCCTTTGTCTTTTCTGGCCTTTAACCGGTCTGCAAAGATTTCAGGATCATTGGATTTAGTAGTATCTGAATATAGCCGGATGGAATCTCGGTATTTACCGCCCAACATTTGGTAAATTGGAACATTATAAGCTTTACCTGCCAAATCCCATAAGGCCATTTCAATGCCGCAAACCCCGCCGGCCTGTCTGGCATGGTTCCCAAAAAGTTTGATTCTTTTAAAAAGTCGCTCAACTTGGCAAGGGTTCTCCCCTAAAATCCTACTTTTCAAAACAAGTGCATACCTGGCACTCGCTCCATCCCTGACTTCCCCCAAACCATAAATTCCTTGGTTGGTATCAATTCGAATAATTGGACACCGCATGGGAGCTCCTACAACTTCTGCAATTCTTAAATCTGTAATCCTTAAATCTGAAGGGTTTGAATTTCTATTGACATGTTGCATGGAATGTGCCAGGGTGTCTTCAATGGGCATAGACATAAAGGCACCCAGGCCCAGCCCTCCAAGTGCCGCCTTTTGAAGAAAGGATCTTCGGTCGGGAATATTTTCCTCCACAAAGCTGCTCGGTTGAGGTTTTTTCTCAATTTTACCTGCATCTTTTGGTAGGTCAAAAAGATGTTTAAACTTTGGATTGTTTTTAGGTTTCATTGTCATGGTCTTTGTTATTTCTGATTCTCCGCAAACACACCTAATATTTTTAGTATATTAGCGCTCAAAAAGCAGGGATTATGAACATATTCAGTTTTACGGCTCATTTCGGTTCGGAGGA